>JAIOWY010000040.1:0-13043 GCA_021741845.1 Candidatus Nanopelagicales bacterium | reverse complement strand
CGATCGCTACCAGAGTGCCAGTGATTTCCGTGCTGATGTTCAGCGGGCAATTGCCGGCTCGCCGGTGACAGCGGCACTACCCACGGTTGTCTCCGATCAGACCACCATGATGTCACCGTTGGATGCGTCCGGTGTGGCACCGGCCGCGCCGGTGGGTGCCTCCCGGTCACGGTCCAAGAACAGCGGAGTCTTCTGGGTACTGAGTTTGATCGCAGTTTCTGCGGCGATTATCGGTGCGATTGTGATTGGACGATTCCTCATTGGTGGGGAAAGTGGCAGTGTGGTCACGGTGCCGAATCTGGACGGCTTGACCATTGAGCAAGCACAGGAAACGCTGGCCGAATATGAACTTCGCCTGGGCGCCCAGACTCCAGAGATTTCCGAACGACCCGTGGGAACCGTCATTGCGCAGCAACCGGCACCGGGTGAGGCGATTGAGCAAGGTCAAGCGGTGAATATCACCATCTCCACGGGACGTGAACAGTCCACCGTGCCACAACTCGTGGGCTTGACGTCGCTGGACGACGTCCGCATTGCGCTCTCTGACTTCGGTTTGGTTCTGGGGTCAATTCTGCAAGAGGACTCCAATCAACCTGCGGGATACGTCTTGGCCCAGGATCCCGGTGAAGGCACCCAACTCCCCGCGGGCAGTGCAGTCGACATTGTCGTCTCCTCCGGTTTGGTGGAAGTCCCTGACGTCACGGGCGCAACGGAGGCGCAGGCGCGCAGTGATCTGGCACAGGCCGGGTTCGTTGTTCAAGTGGTGGAGCAGGAGTCAACCCTCGCTGCGCCGGGAACGGTGTTGGCTCAGTCTCCGCAGCCGGGAACCCAATTAGAGCGTGGTGCCTTGGTCACGATCACGGTGTCCATCGCAGCACCGGAGCCAACGCCAACACCTACTCCCACGATCGAGCCGACACCGACTGTGGAGCCGACACCGACGGAAACACCGGTACCCGAACCCACCGATGTTCCTCAGCCGTCAGAGTCTGCTGCTCCGTAGGTCGCCACGGGCTCAATATCGACGAGACGTTCGCGTGCCTCGGGGAAGCCGCAATCCTCGAGCCAGTTGGCGAGCATTTCGTGTCCACCTTCGGTGAGCACGGACTCCGGGTGGAACTGCACACCTTCAATGGGAAGTTCGCGGTGACGCAGCGACATGATCACACCGGAGTCAGTTAATCCGGTGACCTCAAGAACATCTGGCACCGTCGCGGGGTCGAGTGCAAGTGAGTGATAGCGCGTCGCGGTGAACTCTGCGGGCAACGTGCGCAGAACTCCAGTCTTGTTGTGGTGCACCTGCGATGTTTTTCCATGGAGTAACTCAGGGGCGCGGTGAATGTCACCACCGAAAGCTTCGGCGATCACCTGGTGTCCCAGACACACACCAAAGATCGGCACGCGGCCATGTGTTTCCCGCACCACGTCCAGACACACACCCGCCGTCTGCGGGGTTCCTGGTCCGGGGGAAATCAACACACCGTCATATGTCAGACACTCGTCCACGGTGACCTCGTCATTGCGTTTGACGGTGACGTCAGCACCCAATTGGGCGAGGTATTGCACCAAGTTAAAGACAAAGGAGTCGTAGTTGTCGATCACCAGGATTCGAGCCATGGGTTCATTGTGGAGTATGGCAGGCTAGGCTCCACAACGGAGTGGCTCACCGCGGTGGGCAACGGATGCCAGTTCGACGAATGAGGGAGTACACGGTGCCAGAGTCCAAGCGTCGCAAGAAGGAAGCCTTCACCCCGCCCCCATCCAAGGGTGAGCGCAAGGTTGCCCGAATTGGCTCCCCCAGTTGGCTCGCCCCCACCATGGTCGCTAGCTTCATTATTGGTCTGGCCTACCTGGTGGTCTTTTATATTGCCGGCCCTGACGTCCCGATCATGAACAGCATTGGTGGGGACCTCAACGCCCTGGTCAACGTGGGAATTGGTTTTGCTTTCATCATGCTGGGCTTTGGCCTGGCGACCAAGTGGAAATAGGTACCCGCCACCGCGCACGCACACGCACACGCTAGGAATCATTCGTCCCACAGTGCACGTCTGATCCCACCCGCCACCGGGGTATCCCGACAAAATGTGGATAACCATGGGGGCTATCCACAGAGTTATCCCCACATGTGGAGAACTACACTGATGTAGTTCTCTGAACTATTCAGGAGGACGCCATGGCAACGAACACCACCTGGCCCGGCTATCTGCACCGGGTGCGGTGGTCCGAGGTGGACCCGCAAAGCATTGTGTTCAACTCCCGCTACCTCGAGTTTTTCGACGCCGCCATGACCGAGTTCTACCGGCAGTTGGGGTTCCCGCCCATGGAGATCGGGTCGACTGGATTTGATCCCGTGGTGGTAAATGTCGCCATTCACTACCAAGGCTCTGCCGTGATGGACGATCTTCTACGGATCACCGTGGAGTGCACCCGCCTGGGCACCAGCAGCCTGGACCTCACCTTCCAGATTTACCGGGATGCCACCAGTGAGTTACTGGTCACCGCCACCATCACCTATGTGAACGTGGATCAGAGCACCCGCACGTCCACACCGTTGCCACAGATTGTGCGCACCGCCATGGGTGAGTGAGCCTCCCCCGAATTACAGTAATTCGAGAATAGTGGCGTTGGCCATTCCGCCACCCTCACACATGGTCTGCAATCCGTATCGGATTTTTTCGCGTTGCATGTGATGCAGCATGGTCGTCATGATCCGCGCACCGGATGCGCCGAGTGGGTGACCGAGGGCAATAGCACCACCGTTGGGGTTGGTGATCGCGTGATCGGCGCCGGTGTCGTGTAACCAAGCACCGAGAACCGACGCGAATGCTTCATTCACTTCAAATGTGCCAATGTCACTCAATGACAAACCGGACTTTGTCAGCGCTTTCTCCGTGGCCGGAATAGGACCGGTCAACATGATCACTGGATCAACACCCGCCATCACATTGGTGTGAACGCGTGCAATAGGCGTCAAGCCGAGTTCGGCCGCTCGCTCACTCGTCATGATCAGAATGGCCGCGGACCCGTCGGAAATTTGCGATGCATTACCGGCGGTGACCACACCCTCGGGGTTGAATGCTGGCTTGAGTGCACCGAGTGACTCCACCGTTGTCGCGGGTCGAATTCCTTGATCAGTGTCCACACCGTCCACCGCGGTGATCTCCGCGGCGAATAGGCCTGCGGCCTGAGCAGCCGCCGCGCGTTGTTGGGAAATGGCCGCTAGTTCATCCAGATGGTGGCGGGAGAGTTTCCATTGATCAGCAATCATTTCCGCACTGATTCCTTGATGAACCAACTCGGGGTACCGCTTAATCATGCCGGGACTAAAAGGTCCTTGACCACCGGCCATGTTCGAGAGCATGGGGACGTGGGACATGGACTCCACACCACCGGCAATCACTACGTCGGCGTTGCCGCTGATCACCGATGCTGCGGCGAATGCCACCGCCTGCTGACTCGATCCGCACTGGCGGTCAACACTGACGCCCGGCACACTCTCAGGGAATCCGGCGGCGAGCACGGAGTTACGGGCCACGTTGGCGCTCTGCTCACCGATCTGGCCCACACACCCCCAGATCACGTCGTCCACGTGGACGGGATCAAGTCCGGTTCGCTCCACCACGGCCCGGAGGGCGAACGCGGAGAGATCCACCGGGTGAATCCCGCTCAACACACCTTTCTCGGGCTTCCCAATTCCAACGGGTGTGCGGACTGCGTGAACAATGACAGCATCTCTCATGCCGTAAGTATTGCCTATCTGGGTTGGAGTTTCCCGGGCCCGTCGAGATTTGTTGATCTGGTTGGAACTACGCCGTCACACCGGTCACGGGGGCAAGGAACTCTTGGATTTGCGCGGTGCGCAGCATGGTCAACCCAACTAGCAGTAAGACGAGTCCGATCAACCCGGACACCTGAATGAGGTTGCGGAGTCGTTTCGGTGGAAACACCATGATCGCGGCGACTAGTGCACCGGCAACGAGTCCGCCGAAGTGCGCGCGCCAGTCCACGGACGGGGAAACAAAGCCGATCACTACGTTAATTCCCAGCAGCACGAGCACCTGGGTGATGTCGTACTTCAATCGTTTGCCGGCAACAACTAGTGCACCCATTAATCCAAAGATGGCGCCCGATGCCCCCACGGACACGGTGTTCATGTCAGAGAACCAGTAGGAGGCGACCGAACCGCCGAGGGCGGCGAGAATGTAGAGGATCAGGAAGCGGGCATGTCCGAGAATGCGTTCGAGTGTTGGTCCGAGGAAAAACAGGACGTACATGTTGAAGGCAATGTGCAGGAACGATCCGTGCAGGAATGCACTCGTGGCGAGTCGCCACCACTCGCCGTTCATGGCAATCCCAATGGGCCACATGCCGTAATCCACGGCGAGGGTGTCGATTCCCTGGAGGAACTGCAACGCAAAGATCGCCACGTTGATCGCGATCAACGTATAAGTGACTCGTGGGGTCGTGATCACGCCACCGCCCGCGACCGTAGTCGCCGCGGGCACGGTGGCCGTGTTCATGCATTCAGGGCACCGGTACCCGACCGGTGCGGAGATCATGCACTCCGTACAGATAGGTCTTTCACACCGCGAACAACGTATGCGGGTTTCCCGGTCAGGGTGCCGATAACACCGCGGTGTTTCCTGTTCCACCTACGTTAGCTGCGCACAATCTCAATGGATTGAATGACAACATCTGTCTTGGGGCGATCCTGTCCGCCTGTTTCCACCGCGGCAATAGCGTCCACGACATCGCGTGATGACTGATCGGCAACTTCACCGAAGATCGTGTGCTTGAAGTTCAACCAGGTTGTTGGTGCCACCGTGATGAAGAACTGTGAGCCGTTGGTATTGGGCCCCGCGTTCGCCATGGCCAGGAGGTAGGGCTTGTCAAAAGTGAGTTCGGGGTGAGCTTCGTCTTGGAATGTGTAGCCGGGACCGCCAGTACCGGTTCCGAGTGGATCTCCACCCTGAATCATGAAGCCTGGGATCACCCGGTGGAATACAACGTCCTTGTAGAGCGGAGCGGTCGACTTGGCGCGCACGCGTGGGTCGGTCCATTCAATGGTGCCCTCGGCGAGACCGGTGAAGTTGGCCACGGTCTTGGGGGCGTGGTCTGGAAAGAGGTTGACGGTGATGTCACCGAGATTGGTATGCAGGATCGCTTGAGTTGTCATGGGCGCATACTTTCATGTCAGGGGGTGGCGTACTCGCGCGGGATATTGATGTCCAGCACCGGCAGGCCGACCTCAGCGCAGGCTTGCTCGAGTCGCTGATCCAAGGTGATCATGGCCGAGGCATTAGCTGCCAAGGCGGTGGCTGAGTGCAAAGCATCAAGACTGCGCAAATGTGTGCCTTCGAAGCGTCCTGCCGCTTGAAACATGTTTGTAGTCATTTCGATAATGTCGAATCGTTTCAGTGTTTCGGTGACTAATCCTTGGTTGAGATCGAGTCGATGTGCAGCACGCCGGAGTTCCGTTTCCAACAATCGAGCGGAAACTAGATGACTCTGATCACTACGCAGGTCCTCCAAGTATTCACGCACAGTCTCCGAAGTTCTTTCACTGCGAACCAAGGGAATTACCGCCGAGGATTCGACATAAACAATCACGTTTTATCGATCCCCCCGGAGATAGTCGAGTATTTCAGCAGAAGATTCCTCACAAGAGCTATCACCGGGGATCAGTGAAGTGAAGGAGAAATGTGGGTCCGACCTGGAGACGGTTAGTCCTGGGAATGGATCATCGGAGAGAGGGCAGATGGTTGCGACATCGTGACCGTTGTTAGTGATGATAAAGGTTTCGCCTTGTTCCACGGCTTTGAGAACACGACCGCTCTCATTACGGAGAGTGCGATGACTGATGCGTTCAATCGTCATACTTGAAGTGTAGCCTCATGTAGCACGGTGTAGCACATAGAGGAATAGTGTCTTCGAACTGTGGAGCTTAGGAGACTCGAACTCCTGACATCTGCCTTGCAAAGGCAGCGCTCTACCAACTGAGCTAAAGCCCCGGGTGGGTTGTTGCAACCTGCGGAATAGTAGCCGAGGGGTTACCGCAGGTCTTGGTCGGCTCCGACTTCAGCCCAGAGGTCGTCGTCCGCCTGATTCGCGGTCACCTGGCGGTAGACCAAGTAGCCGATTCCAGCAAGTGCCACAAGCAAGAGAAGTTTCTTCATGTTCTGAAGATACATCCACCGAGATTAGGCGGCTGTGCCAGCCCATGGCTTGATCTTTTTCAATTCAGCCTTTAATTGTTCGTGAGCAACCTCAATATCGAAGGCAGCCTGGGCGCGCAGCCAGTACCCCTCGGATAGCCCAAAGAACTTGCAGAGGCGTAAATCCGTATCTGCTGTCACGGTGCGTTTGCCGTTAACAATGTCGCCGATCCGTTGGGCGGGGACCGCAATTTCCTTGGCAAGGCGATAGCGGGAAAGACCCATGGGCACCATGAACTCCTCCCAGAGGAGTTCACCCGGTGATACCGCTTCCAGTTTGTTCCGGTTCTTACTCATGTATTTCATCTCCCATGGCCGGGGCTTTCACTGGGTAATTTCTCCAATTATTGCCCGGCGGCGGGCACTGAAACCCCAAGATGTCACGTGGTGGGCCCAGATGGACTTGAACCATCGACCTCTTCCTTATCAGGGAAGCGCTCTAACCAAGCTGAGCTATGGGCCCGAATTAGCAGGCTGAGCCTACACAGTCGCGTTTATAGATCCTCACTGAGGACCACTTCAACTCCCCCGGTGATCCCCACGGTCAGGTTGTACATGACGGTGAAGAGACCGGCCAGAGCGGACACCAGCACGATCTCCACCGAGGCCACGATCAACGTGGCGCCAATCACCTGACCAAAGCCGAGCGTGGTGACCAAGTCAAGACCACTTGTTCCACCAACAACGTCCGTCACCGTGCCCGAGAGCGCCACGATCACTCCGGTGCGGTCTAACACAAACCACACAATGGATACCGCAACAACCAGCACAATTGCAATGGCCAGTGAGAGGAGGAACGCCGCCTTTGTTACCGACCAGGGGTCAAACCTGGTGACATACAGGCGGGCGCGCCGGCCGCTCATTCACTTACTTCCGTGACAGCAACCTCGGTTTCTCCATCAGCCGCAACGACCTCAACCTGCTCTACGTCAACAGTGGAGTCGTCGGTGTCGTCCTCTTCTTCGCCGCCGCGGGCTACAGCAACCACACTGGTGTCGTCACCGAGACGCATCATGCGCACACCCATGGTGTCGCGACCAGAGGCGCGGATCTCGTCAACACGAGTTCGGATCACCACGCCGTTAGATGCAATGGCAAAGATCTGATCGGTATCCGAGCACACCATGGCACCAACGAGATGGCCGCGTTCCTCCCGCAGCTTCATGGCGCGCACACCCGTGCCACCACGACCCTTGGGTTGCCACTCGTCAATGCTGGTGCGTTTACCGAAACCACCGTCAGTGATGGTGACGACATAGGTGTCGGGGGAGGCAACGTCCATGGACAGCAAGGAGTCGCCCTCCTTGAAGCGCATACCAATCACACCACCGGTTGCCCGACCTGTTGGCCGCAGACTTGAATTGGCTGCACTGAATCGCGCCGAGCGACCCTTCTTGGAGACCAGGAGAAGGTCGTTTTCCTCAGACACTAGACGTGCACCGATTAAGTGATCACCGTCGTGCAGGTTGATCGCAATGATGCCACCTTGACGGTTGGTGTCGTATTCACTCAACTTGGTTTTCTTGACCAACCCAGCTTCGGTGGCCAACACGAGATAGTCACCCGCTTCGTAGTTAGCTATTGCTAACACCTGCGTAATTGTTTCATCCGGTTGGAAGGCCAGCAGATTAGCCACATGCTGACCGCGAGCATCGCGTCCGGCTTCAGGTAACTGATACGCCTTGGCCCGGTACACCCGACCGAGATTGGTAAAGAACAGAATCCAGTGGTGGGTGGTGGTAACGAACATGTGCTCCACGACGTCGTCTTGCCGTAGAGCAGCACCCTTCACACCACGACCACCGCGGCGTTGCGCCCGATAGAGATCACTCTTGGTGCGCTTGGCGTAACCACCGGAGGTGATAGTGACAACAACATCCTCTTCAGCGATCAGATCCTCATCAGTGACGTCACCGTCCCAGGCGACAAAATCGGTACGACGCTCGTCACCGAACTTGTCGGAGATCTCGGTGAGTTCGTCACTGACAATCTGACGCTGCCGAGCATCATTGGACAGAATGTCGTTGAAGTCGGCGATCTTGGTCATGAGTTCTTCGAATTCGTCGATGATCTTCTGTCGCTCCAGTGCTGCCAAGCGACGCAACTGCATGTCGAGAATGGCTGTTGCTTGAATTTCATCTATCTCGAGCAGACCCATTAATCCAGCACGGGCATCTTCCACGGTGGCACTGGAACGAATGAGTGCAATAACTTCGTCGAGTGCATCGAGGGCTTTGAGGTATCCGCGGAGAATGTGTGCGCGTTCCTCTGCTTTACGCAGGCGGTAACGTGTTCGCCGCTGAATCACTTCAATCTGGTGATTCACCCAGTGGGACAGGAATGCTTCCAGACTCAAAGTTCGGGGAACACCGTCAACCAGTGCCAACATATTGGCACCAAAGTTGTCTTGGAGTTGCGTGTGCTTGTACAGCTGGTTCAACACAACCTGGGCGACTGCATCGCGTTTGAGTTCAATGATCAACCGCATGCCGGTGCGGGAGGACGAGTCGTCGCGGACATCAGAGATGCCCGTGAGTTTGCCGTCACCCACTAACTCCGCAATACGTAATAACAGGTTGTCCGGGTTGACCTGGTACGGCAACTCGGTGACCACCAGAATCTGGCGGCCGCGCTTGTCTTCCTCGACGGTAACCACCGCGCGCATGGTGATAGAACCACGCCCAGTGCGTTGGGCATCGTCAATTCCTTTACGCCCAACGATTAACGCGCCGGTGGGGAAATCAGGTCCTTTGACCAGTTCCATCATGGCGGTTTGGCGTTCCTCGCTGGAGGACTCGGGGTTAGCCAGCAACCACTGCGCCGCTGCGGCAATTTCGCGCAGGTTATGGGGTGGAATGTTGGTGGCCATACCGACAGCAATGCCGGAGGCGCCATTGACGAGCAGGTTGGGGAACCGGCTCGGCAGGACCGAGGGTTCCAATGTCCGACCGTCGTAGTTCGGTTGGAAATCAACGGTTTCCTCGTCAATATCGCGAACCATTTCCATGGCCAGCGGTGCCATGCGGCACTCGGTGTAACGCTGGGCAGCGGGCGGATCGTTACCGGGTGAGCCAAAGTTTCCTTGACCTTGGACCAGCGGATAACGCAGTGACCAGGGTTGAGCCAGGCGAACCAGGGCGTCGTAAATCGCACTGTCACCGTGCGGGTGGTAGTTACCCATGACGTCACCAACAACGCGGGCACTCTTGGAGAAGTTTCGGTCGGGTCGGTAACCACCGTCGTACATGGCGTACAACACCCGGCGGTGCACCGGTTTGAGCCCGTCACGGACATCAGGCAATGCGCGGGACACAATCACGGACATGGAGTAGTCCAGATAGGAGCGCTGCATTTCCGTTTGCAGGTCAACCGGTTCAATCCGGCCGTGGCTCCCCACTACTTCTACTTCGACTTCAATGTCGTCTGACACGTATATCTCCGTTATGTAATCGGTTGGTTGATGGAGTTGTCGGTGGTTGGGTTAAATATCTAGGAAGCGAACATCGCGGGCATTTTGCTGAATGAAGTTTCGACGTGACTCCACGTCCTCACCCATCAGCACACTGAACATTTCATCAGCCTGCGCGGCGTCGTCCAGGGTCACCTGAAGCAGTACTCGATCTGCTGGGTTCATGGTGGTTTCCCAGAGTTCGTCGGCATTCATTTCACCGAGACCTTTGTACCGCTGGAGCGATTCCTCTTTCGGGAGTCGACGCCCGGCCGCGAGCCCAGCTTCAATGAGGGCATCTTTCTCGCGTTCGGTGTAAGCGAAGTCAGCTACTTCACGAGACCACTTAATTTTGTACAACGGCGGCTGCGCCAAATAAACATAGCCTTGTTCAACAAGTGGTCGCATGAAGCGGAACAGCAGCGTCAACAACAGGGTGCGAATGTGTTGACCGTCCACGTCAGCGTCAGCCATCAAGACAACCTTGTGGTAGCGCAGCCGGTTAATGTCGAACTCCTCTTGCACGCCGGTACCGAATGCGGAGATCAACGCCTGTACTTCATTGTTCTGCAACACCTTGTCAATGCGCGCCTTCTCAACATTGAGAATCTTTCCGCGAATGGGAAGGATCGCCTGGGTGCGTGGGTCGCGGCCTTGCCGTGCCGAGCCACCAGCACTGTCACCCTCAACAATGAAAACTTCACACTCTTCAGGTTCCCGGCTGGAGCAGTCAATCAACTTGCCCGGCATGCCCGCGCCGCCCAGCAACCCCTTGCGGTTGCGAGCTAAGTCACGCGCCTTACGGGCGGCAATGCGAGCGGTGGCGGCATTGACAGACTTACGGGCGATCTCTTTGCCTTCAGCCGGATTCTGCTCAAACCACGCACCCAGTTGATCGTTGACCAACTTCTGCACAAATGTTTTCATTTCAGTGTTGCCTAGTTTGGTCTTTGTTTGACCTTCAAATTGAGGCTCTGAAAGCTTCACACTGACAATGGCGGTGAGACCCTCACGAATATCTTCACCCGACAGGTTTGGATCTTTTTCCTTCAAGATATTCCACTCACGTGAAAACTTATTCACCAACGAGGTTAACGCGGTGCGGAAGCCTTCTTCGTGTGTTCCACCTTCTGTGGTGTTGATGGTGTTGGCAAAGGTGTAGACCGACTCCGAGTACGTGTTGTTCCATTGCATGGAGATCTCAGCACTGAGTGTTTTGTCCTCAGACTCTGCTGATAGTTCAATGACGGTGGGGTTGGCAACGCCCTTACTGGCGTTAATGTGCTTAACAAAGTCGGAAATGCCACCGTCGTACTTGTAACTGACGTGACGTACTTCCTCTTTTTCTTCGATGACCTCGTCGGTTTCAACCACCGTGATCGCCGTAGCGCGCTCGTCGGTCAGCTCCAGCCGGAGTCCACGATTCAGGAATGCCATTTCTTGGAAACGACGAGCCAGTGTGGTGAAGTCGTAGGCAGTTGTTTCAAAAATGTCGCCGTCCGCCCAAAAGGTCACCGTGGTTCCGGTGCGATCGGTTTTCTCCCCTTTTTCCAAAGGTGCAACAGGAACGCCGTATCGGTAACTCTGGCGATAGACAAAACCATCGCGGTGAATCTCCACGTCGAGGTCGGTGGACAAGGCGTTCACAACGGAAACACCCACACCGTGCAGGCCACCGGAAACGGAGTAGCCGCTGCCACCGAATTTGCCACCCGCGTGGAGCACGGTGAGCACCACCTCAACGGCCGGTTTCTTTTCCACGGGATGCTCGTCCACCGGGATACCGCGGCCGTCGTCAATAACCCGCACGCCACCGTCCGCGAGGATGGTCACCTTGATGTCAGAGGCATAACCAGCCAACGCTTCATCGACAGCGTTATCCACAACCTCGTAGACCAGGTGGTGCAGCCCTCTTTCACCGGTGGAGCCGATATACATTCCGGGGCGCTTGCGAACGGCATCTAGGCCTTCAAGCACGGTAATCGCACTGGCGTCATACGACACAGGCGAGCCTCCTTTAGGGGTATTTGTCCCGATCATGAGGGAAATACGATCAGTCTGCTCAGTGTACCCGGAATCTGAGTATT
The DNA here is from genome assembly GCA_021741845.1 of Candidatus Nanopelagicales bacterium. Lineage (GTDB taxonomy): Bacteria > Actinomycetota > Actinomycetes > S36-B12 > S36-B12 > UBA4592. The sequence goes on along the minus strand of JAIOWY010000040.1, from coordinate 1,293 downwards.
GACCTATCCCATAATGGGGTTTGTGGGCATAAGTTCGTGATTAGACCCCCCACTTGTGTACAGGGGTACGAAATGGGGGAGAAAATCCAATATTGGTCGCGTCAGGGGCTAATTTCGGGGACTTAACCGAAGGTGTCTCGGGGCCCTCGTCCGGCGACATGCCAGGCACCCTTCTTCCACGAGGGGGCCTGTGGTCCGGTAATGCGTAGCCCGGTGACCACCGAGGGTCCGAGATCGGCGGAAATGGCCCCCAGAATGGTCGGGGTCAGGAGTTTGAGTTGGGTGGCCCAGGCGGTGGATTCCGCGTGAATCTCCAGTGTTCCCTCACGAAACTCCCCGGGTTGGCTGTGGGCAGCAACGTCAGCTCCCACAATCTCGGCCCACCGGGTGGAGAGCGCCGCCACGGCACTGTCGTGCTGCCACCCTTGTTCCACCACGAGTTTCTCCACGGCCGCACCTAGTAGTTCCGGGTCACGCCCCGATCGATCCTTCTTTTTTGGTCGGCGGGCCGGTCCGCCAGTGGTGATTCGGCGAAGGGATCTGTCAGCCGCGGCCGCTTGTTCCTCCGGGGTGAGCTCACTCATGCGGCCTGCACACTCCCTGTGGTCACCTGGAAACGGTGACCGAGAAGTTCGGCAGGAATATCACTGTCCACAGCCGCGGTGATAAAAACTTGTGGTGAATCACTGATAACTGCAATTAATGTTTGCCGGCGGAGGACATCAAGCTCAGCAAAGACGTCGTCGAGAATAATGATCGGCTCCACACCGTCGGAGCGAAGCACATCTGCACTCGCAATTCGAAGGGCTAGCGCCGCTGACCACGACTCCCCATGTGATGCGAAACCTTTTAACGGTAAGTCACCGAGGGTAATACTGAAATCGTCACGGTGAGGACCAACAAGGGTGATGCCACGGTGTAGTTCATCTTTGTAACGCGACTTCAGTTGCTCAGTAAATTCCACCGCTATCTCCGCCGGTGATAGATCCAAAGACGTGAGGAATTTAGATTGATACTGCAGTGAGATATTCGATGCACTAACGGCCTGCGTACCTCCACTAATGGTTCTGTACCGCGCTGCAAAGAATGGTTGTAGGTCTGTAATTAATTGTATGCGTGAATGGATAATCTCGGTTCCCACTCGGACAAGTTGTTCATTCCACACATCCAGAGTGCTGGAGATGTGATCTCTATTGGGTGAACGTAGTAACGCATTACGTTGTTTCACAATCTTGTCGTACTCAGCTTTCACTCCAGCTAAACGTGGGGTTCTTTGAATGAGGGTGGCGTCCA
>JAIOWY010000039.1:0-13510 GCA_021741845.1 Candidatus Nanopelagicales bacterium | reverse complement strand
GTCCGCTCCCCTGTTTGCCGGTTTGGAGCACGCCGATTCGCTGAGCATTGATGCGCACAAGTGGATGTTTGTGCCTAAGGCGTGCAGTGCAATTCTGGTTCGCGATCCAGCCTCACTGGCCGCAGCCTTTTCCCACAATGAGGCGTACATACCCCACGACGACGGAGATGTGAATGCCGTGGACACCACCATCGAGTACTCGCGTCCACTTCGCGCCCTCAAGCTCTGGCTCGCATTCAAGGGGCACGGAGCGGCTGCCATTCGTGGCGCATTGGAAAAGAACCTTGCACAGGCACAATTGCTCTACACCATGGCGGATCAGGCATCTGACTTTGACGTACTCCCGCACCGACCACAGTTGTCCACGGTGCCGTTGCGACACATTCCTTCCATACTTATTGGGGGATCACCCGCGGAGATAAATGAACACAACGCCGCACTCCAACAGGCGGTGATCCAAGACGGTCGGGTCTATATTTCGCCAGCCCAGATTGACGGCGACACATGGCTCCGACCATGTTTCACTAATTTCCGAACCACCACGGAGGACGTTGTGATCACCTTCGACACCATTCGGGAAATCAGTGAAAAGATTTCCCAACGCTAAATTCAGCGACGATTGAAACCAATAGACCATAATGCTCCAATGGCGGTGAACTTTCCTCGTGGCGGTGACGGTAAGCGCAGTACCACCGCAACAGGACGAGCGATCTTCGCCGACTCAGTTCGTGAGGTTGACCCGCCGCTCTCCGATCGCATTGAACACACCAAGGACTGGCGCAAGGGCTACATAACTCCCATGCGGGAAATTGTGGTGAGCGCTGCTCGGAATACTTCTGCTGCCATTGGGATTTCTCGATCCGGACTGGAATCTGTCCACCGTCGCTTCACCTTCACCCAAGGGAATGAGGACATTCCCCTGAGCACTGCTCTTGATCAACCCTCGGCAGCCATTGAGTCGGTGACGGTTCGCGGCCGTGCCTCCCGCGAAGAGGAATTTTCCATCCCCTACCAAGGTCGCCGAATTTTCGGACCCGAGTTGCGCCGCCAGATTGACACCTGGGTCTCCACCGGCATTGCGGAGCCTAGTTTCGGCGCCGCCCTGCACCTCGTGATGGACAATCCGGAATGGCTTGATCTGCGCGACACCCACATTGCCATTTTGGGTGCCGGCGCGGAGATGGCGCCGACCCGCTCCCTCCTCCGGTGGGGAGCCCAGATTCACGCATTGGATCTGCCCCGACCTGAGATTTGGCAGCGCCTCATTGGCATCACCCGAGCAACCCCTGGCTCCCTCCGCATTCCCATTTCCCCGTCACCATCAGGTGAGACCCCCTTCACTACGGGGGGAAACATTCACCCCGAAGACGACGAAACAATCGCTGGTGTTGCGGGAATTGACCTGCTCAATCAACCAGCGGAGATTGCCCAGTGGATCAATGAAATCGATCAACGATTTGTCCTGGGTAACTACACCTACGCGGACGGAGCACTTCACGCCTTATTGAGTGTGAGCGCTGATGCAATCTTTACCAAACTCGCCCAGCACCGAAAAGACATCACATTAGCTTTCTTGGCCACCCCCACCGACGTGTTTATGGTTCCCATGGAATGCGTTGACGCTTCCCGTGCGCGTTGGCGGGACCGTGGAGTTGCTGGTGCGCTGCAGTCACCCCTCCGTTTGTTTGGTCAGTTTGAACCGAATTATCCGGATACATATGTCACGGACAACGGCACCGAACTGGGTTTGAGTGATTCGTTGGTTTTGCAACAAGGACCGAATTACTTGTTGGCCAAGCGCATTCAACGCTGGCGTGCACTGGTAGCTCGTCATGACGGTTACGCGGTATCACTCAATCTTGCACCAGCTACCCGCACTCAGTCCGTGGTCAAGAATCGCGCATTAGCCGCCGCATACGCCGGTGCCGGGCGCTTTGGTGTTGAAGTCTTTGAGCCGGCAACGTCCACGGCACTCATGGCCGCCATGCTCGTACACGATCTTCGAAACCCTTTGGCCGCGGCGAATCCATCCATGCCGCTCAACAACCCCATGGATCTTTTTGTCGTCGGGGCCAACCACGGTGGATTGTGGCGAGCCGCATACGCCCCCCGTTCGGTGCTGGGGATAGCGGCCGTGCTGGGGATGTTCGAGTCACGGGCGTGACGAGAGAATAAGTACGAGTCACGGGCGTGACGAGAGAATAAGTACGAGTCACGGGCGTGACGAGAGAGTGACTGGCCAGGTGAAAGCCCGCATGACTGGGGGGCTGCCATGCGGGCTTTCTTGATCGTTGAGTAACTCGCCGATATTCATAGTGTGAAGCACGCCGGCAGGCCTTGTCACCCCTTTTTTTGTCACTGTGGATAAACGAGTGACCGATAGTCTGTGGACATGGTTGACCCCGGCGCCGTTCTCATTCTGACCGGCGGCACAAGTAAGCGCATGGGTCGCGATAAAGCATCGGTGGACGTGGGTGGGCGCACACTTCTGGGGTGTGTTTGTGATCAAGTGCCGGAAAACTTTCCGCTTCTTATTGCCGGTGATCCAACCCCAGTCTCTGCGACATATATCCGCGAGGAGCCTGTGGGCTCTGGACCGGTGGCGGCCGTGGCAGCGGCACTGCCGCACGTGCGTACTCCCGTTCTATACGTGATCGCCGTGGATACGCCATTTGGAGTGTCATGGTTACTCGATCAACAGTTGCCGGAGGGCGTCGACGCTGTCATTCCTCGCTCAATAGAAAAGCGTGAGCATTACCTGTGTGCTGCGTACCGCACCGACGCACTTCGGAATGCGATCTCTCAATTGGAGACCGTGGAGAACGCCAGCATGAGATCACTGATTCAGAGGTTGGGACGAGTGGCCGTTGTTGATTCCCCATCCACCGACGAACTTACGTCAACGGAAGTGCTGCTCGACGTTAATTCGCCCGCGGACTTGGTCACAGCTCGGGCTATTGCAACACGAATCTGGGGGGACTAGGACGGGGAGATTAGGCTGGGGATATGCACAAGTGGATTGACACGGTCGTGGCAGCTCTGAATCTTCAAGGAATTGAGGTGACCGACTCCCTCATGAAAGAGATTCTCGCTGTTGCGCGAGATGCCGCACATAATGTTGAGCGACCGGCAGCACCGCTGTCTACCTATTTAATGGGCATTGCTGTAGCGCAAGGTGCTGACCCTGCCGAGGTTGCTCGGATTGTTGGCGACTTGGCACAAGCGTGGACACCGGAGTCCAGCGATTAATGCACTACATGCTCCAGGCGAAGTCACCTGGCACAGAGCCCGGGAGATCGCCGGGTCGCTGATAGCGCGCGGTCAGTCAGAGCGCATTCTCTTGGGTGACGCGGATAATCGCGTACTAGCGAGCGACCATAACGCTTTGTTAGACCTCCCCTCCTTTGATAACTCCGCGATGGACGGCTGGGCTGTTCATGGCGATGGACCGTGGACTGTGGCCCGGGAAGTTCTGGCGGGCCACTTCCCGGATTGGGAGCTGGCTCCAGGCGAAGCCTGTTCCATTGCGACCGGCGCCCCCGTACCCGCAGGAACCACATCGATTGTGCGCAGTGAAGACGGGACATTGCAGGGTGACCAACTCACCGCTCCGTATGCGCCTGGTCAAGATATTCGCCGCATGGGCGAGGAATGCCGAGTAGGCGATCTCATGGTGGCTCAGGGAACGCGTCTCACACCGAGTGCCATTGGTCTATTAGCCGCAACGGGACACGATCAGGTACAAGTGCAGGTGCAGCCCACCGTTCACATTGTGGTTTTCGGTGACGAAATAATCTTCGAAGGAATCCCGCAACGCGGAAAAATTCGCGATTCCCTCGGGCCGCAGTTACCCGGTTGGCTCGACCGGATGGGTGCGGTCATTGAGCAGGTCACCTATTGCACCGACTCACTCGAGGAGGTACTGCAGACGTTGTCTCAGGTGACCGCTGACATGGTGATCACCACGGGCGGCACGGCGGCGGGGCCGCGCGACTTCCTGCGGACAGTATGCGAAGAATTACAGGCGACCATGTATGTGGATGGGGTGCATGTACGACCCGGACACCCCATGATGCTGGCCACGGTCCCTCGACGTGAATCCACGACTGACTCACCATGCCCGGTCATTGGTTTGCCGGGCAACCCGCTCTCCGCCATTGTCGGACTGTTGACCTTGGGCGAGCCACTGATTAATTCGGCACTTGGTTTGGCTCAACCCACCGTGGAGACACTCGTCTCGACATCCGATCTGTATGCCAAGAGTGGGACTCGGCTGATTGCCGGTAATGCCCATTCCGGTGAGTTTTCCGTCGCCGAATTCAACGGATCGGCCATGCTCCGTGGCTTGAGCCACTCCACCGGTTTCGCGGTGATTGACCGTGACACACCGGCCGGGAGCACCGTTCAATACTTGCCGTTGCCGCGTATCTGATCTCTCGCCGCTATTCGCAGACGTAACCGTCTTTGTCTTGATCCCGGTACCACTCGTATTCCGGATCCTTGCCTTTGATGTAGGGGCCGTATCCGGCGGCGATCGCTTCACCGCATGTTCTAAATCGGGGGTCGGTCACCGTGTCCGGCCGTGTTGGTTGACTCGGTGCTGTGGGCTGTGATGTGGAACCTGTGCCGATTTTCGCCCGGTCGGGCAATACCATTTTGCCCCTGCATTGGCGGAGTATCTGACTGAGCGTTCTCTTCTCCGCACTGTCAACACTGAGGCGCCAGCGAAACTTCACACCCACCCAGGATTTCGCATACGTGCACCGATCACGCTGCGGCAGCCAGTCACTCGGATCGCGATCCGACTTTGACCGGTTGGAACCCGCGGTCACCGCAACGAGGGACGGCGCATATGCCAGGTCGTTGGCAAACCGTTGTCGCGTATCTGAGTCCCACCGCCACGCGCCGGAATCCCACGCTTCCTTCAGCGGAACAAAGTGGTCAATATCGAAGGTGCGGGAACTGGAGGTTGATTTACCGTCGTAGATCGAGAACCAGACACCATTAACAACAACGCACCCACGGACCGTTCCTTCAATCCGTTCTTCGATCAAGACTTCCTCGCGGGTATCACACCCGTCTCCATCCAGATCGGACCAGTGACGAAAGAGTTCCCGTGAATAACCGGAGCCCACTTCGCTGCTCACCGGCAGCGAATTAAGCACCCGGATCGGATCAACTTTGCTGGCGGCTTGGGCAGGTGCGCCTGTAACGACAACGCCGAGAGCAACACTGACAGCAACACCAACAGAGAGAATTCGCGTGATCTTCATGTGCACCCCCCGGTGACCACTCTCAGCGCACTGCGTGCACTGAGTCGAATTTAGCCTTCCAGCGGAATGCGTACTTCTTCACTCTGCGCAACAACATTGGCATCTGCGTCGTAGACAGTGACTTTTTCGTCTTCCATCACGAGGTCACCGTCAGCGTCCAGGACGTCAATAATTTCGTCAACAACAGAGCCTTCCGAGCTGGTCGCCACAATAACTTCGTCAGAGATTGCACCAACAACATTGTCGTTTTCGTCGACAACAATGTTGATCGAGAGGTCGTCGCCCACTTCAATGTCGCCTTCTGCTGATAGATCCTTCTCCATGATGCATCTCCTCTTGGTCGTGTAACGGTGAAACCACGTCTGTGCACGTACAGTGACTACACCTTAGTCAAACGAATGTCTTTCACTCGATTGCGCTCTGCCTGAGCACCAGCATCGTCAGGAACACGGTGGGCGGCCAACTCTGCTGCAACACGATCCCGGTAGTGATCCAGCTCGAGAGCAGTTCGCTCCGGGCTCCAGCCCAATTCCGCACCCATTATTTGGGCAACTTCTTCGGCGGCACTGACCCCCTGATCAGGTGTTTCAATGGAGAGGTGGGTGCGCCGCGTGAGAATGTCGTCAATGTGAAGTGCACCCTCGTGGGTGACGGCGTACACCGCCTCAACTCGCAGGTATCCCCCACCATTCGTGATGGGTCGAGCCAACTCCGGTCGACTGCGCATCAGCACAACCAGATCACTCACCATGGAGCCGTACCGGCGTAAAAGCCGATCCACCGCGACGGCACTGAGCCCGAGCGCATTTGCTTGCCCCCGAATCTCTGCCGCTGCTTGGTCGTAACCGCGAGCACCAATGAGCGGAATGTTCTCAGTGTCTGACTTCGGGGTGTGCTCAGCTAACCCCTGAAGGTTCAATTGCGTGACGGACTCGTTCACTGCATCTTCTGCCATGACTCGGTACGTGGTGTACTTCCCACCCGCAATGGTGGTGAAACCCGGTACCGGGGTCTGCACCGCATGCTCCCGACTCAGGTCACTCGTTGCACCGGCCTCACCTTTAATCAGCGGACGCAACCCGGCATACACGCCATCAATGTCCGCCACCGTGAGTTTCACATTCAACACCCGGTTGACATTGCGCAAGAGGTAATCAATGTCTGTGGACGTGGCTGCCGGGTGGTCTAGCTCGTTATTCCACGCGGTGTCGGTGGTCCCAATGAGCCAGTGATTTCCCCATGTGCGCACAAACAAGACACTGTCTTCCGCTCGAACAAAAATAGATATGGAGGAATCAATACGGTCACGCGGCACAAGAATGTGCACACCTTTTGAGGCTTGGACCGTGAAGTCAGCATGGCCGCCGGCATAATTCTGTATCTCGTCCGTCCACACACCTGTTGCATTCACCACATGATGCGCTCGAATCGCGAATTCCTCACCGGATTCAAGGTCCTTGACGCGAGCACCATTCACCGCGCCCGCATCACTGTGCGTCAGGTCGGTGACCTGCAGTGCTGTAGCGACAACAGCACCTAAGGCAGCAGCGGTTCGTACCAACTCCATGGTGTGACGCGAATCGTCCACCTGGGCATCGTAAAAAGAAATGCCGCCGATCATTCCTTCCGAACTCAGTCCCGGAGCTAACTGCAGAATTCTTTTTTTCGACAAGTGCTTGTGTCGTGGGACGGCACCTGCACCACCAATGGTGTCGTAGAGAAACAGACCGGCACCCATGTAGGCGCGCTCCCACACTCGGTGCTTGAGCGGATAAATGAATTGAATGGGTCGAACCAAGTGCGGGCACAGCTTCTCCAGCATGAGTCCACGTTCATGCAATGCCTCGCGAACGAGGCCGAAATTGAATTGCTCCAAGTAGCGCAAACCGCCATGAAAGAGCTTGCCGGATCGGCTTGAAGTACCCGCAGCCCAGTCTCGTTTTTCCACGAGGGCGACGGACAAACCGCGGGAGGCAGCATCGAGGGCAACACCGGCACCGGTGACTCCACCGCCAATGACGAGGATATCGAATTCCTGATCTTGAAGATCGGTGATTGCCTGCCGACGCTGCTCGGGACCCAAAACGGAGTGCTGCATGGTGAGCTCAATGGGGCGTTGCGCGGAGTGCTTCACCTGTACATCTTGGCACTGCGCTGTCGTTGACTCCCACCGAGCCAGTCGTGGCGACCGTCACACCACCCGCGAGGCGCGTCCCGCTACTTTGGGTTCATGACATTTTCCATTGCCGCGCGCAGTGATGACGGTTCCAAACTCGGGGTAGCTGTCGCCAGTAAATTCCTCGCGGTGGGAGCCGCGGTTCCCGGTGTCCAGGTGGGTGCTGGCGCGATCGCCACCCAGGCCTGGGCAAACCTGACCTACATCCCCCGGGGATTGACCCTTCTATCCGAGGGCCACTCCGCCCGAGAAACCCTCGATGCCCTGTTGGCAGCGGACGAGCTCGCCGAGGATCGCCAGGCGAATGTGGTGGATGCCCACGGTGGATCCGCCACCTACACCGGGTCCCGCTGTTATGACTGGGCGGGCGGCCGCTCCGGTCCCGGCTATGCGTTGGCCGGGAACATTCTCGTGGGCGAGCAGGTCGTTGCCGACATGGAAGCCGCGTGGCTGGCCGGTTCGGATCTCCCATTTACTGAACGGCTCCTGCGCGCGCTGACCGCCGGGGACAACGCGGGCGGTGATAGGCGTGGCCGTCAAAGTGCCGCGATCTTGATCGGTTCGCTCGGTGGCGGATACGGCGGTGGGAGCGATATTGAGGTTGATCTCCGGGTAGACGATCACCCGGATCCGGTGGCGGAACTTATTCGACTCTCACGCATCCACCACCTGCTGTTTGGTAAACCGGAGCACACGGTTGCGCTCGAAGGTGACCACGCCGAACGCTTGCGAACCGCCTTGGATCACCTGGGCTGGACAAACCCTGATCTCGAGCGGGCTTTGATCGAGTGCGCCGGTGTGGAGAACCTCGAGGAACGCCTGGTTCCCGGCCGGTTGGACCTGGTGGTGTTGGAGTACCTGGAATCTCGAATGTCCTCGATCGAGGATCCGACATAGGGTGGTCACGTGAAGCATCGGGGTGCAGTTGGTCGTGTGGGCACCGCGCTCGCTCTTGCTGGTAGCGCCCTCCTGACCACAGCACCCATGGTGCACGCCGCGGAACCCGAGCAGTTACGCATTCCCGGTGCTCCGTTCTCCGCCACTGACACAACTCCTGTTGAGTTGGATGCCAACCTCTATCTCCCCGACCAAGTTCCCGCACCCGCTGTGGTGATTGCGCACGGATTCGGTGGCGATAAAAATGGTGGGGCAGCGCAGGCAGAGGCGTTAACCGATGCGGGTTTTGTGGTGTTGACGTACTCAGCCCGTGGCTTCGGTGACTCCACCGGTTTGATTTCAGTTAACTCCCCTGATTTCGAGGTCGCTGATGCGAGCGCGCTGATTGATTTTCTGGCCACCCGCCCGGAGGTGACCCTTGATTCACCCGGTGATCCGCGTGTTGGTTTCACCGGTGGTTCCTATGGTGGTGCGTTATCCCTCCTTGTCGCCGGATACGACGACCGTGTCGATGCCCTCACCTCTGACATCACCTGGAATGACCTGGAGACCTCGCTCTTTGGTCAGAGCGTGAGTGGCAGTGACCAGCTAGGTGCTTATAAAGATCTATGGACCGGGTTCTTTTTCAGCGTGGGACTGACCAACCCGGACGGGTCGGTGACCGAGTGCGGGCGTTTCAGCCCCGACTGGTGTCGCGCGTACACGGAGTCGGCGGCAACCGCCACGGTCTCTCCAGCGAGCGCTGCACTGATGCGCGCTTCCTCACCGCTGACCGTGACGGACAAGATCTCGGTGCCCTCGTTGATCATGGGCGGACAGGCTGACTCACTGTTTCCGCTGGCTCAGACCAACGCGAACGCCACCCAAATCCTGGCCGCCAACCCGAACACTCCCGTGTCTGTGATCTGGCACGGAATGGGTCACGACGGTGGCGTCGACGAACGTGAACGCCTTGATTCTTTGATCACCGCGTGGTTTACCCGATACCTACTCAACACCGATACCGCGGTGGCCGCCCCCTTTGAAGTGACCCTGCCCTCCGGCGCGATCTCCACGCAGAACACGCGTCCCGACGCTGTTGTCCTCACCGGTGATTCCTATCCGGGTCTCGTGGGCAGCGAACTCGCACCCATTCCCCTGGCAGGTCCACCACAGCAAATTCTGAGTCCCGCTGGTGCAAGCCCCGCCACCATCACTTCCCTCCCGGGAATCGGTGGCGCGATCGCCGGAAACCTGGGCTCCCTCGTGGGGTCTGCCTTCCCCGGTCAAAGTGCGTATTTCCAGAGCGCACCGTTGGAAGAAACCACCCAGATCATTGGGTCGAGTCGAGTCACTCTCACTGTCAGTTCACCCACCCCGGTGACTGATGCAGTGTTTTTTGCCAGCCTGCAGGTTGTTGCGCCGAATGGTCGGGCAACACTTCCGCAGGGATTGGTCGCCCCCATTCGATTCGATCGACTGGATGCAACGTCGCAAACGGTGACCGTTGATCTCCCAACGATCGCGTTGTCGGCTAATGCCGGTGACTCCCTCCGCCTTGTCGTCTCCACGACGGACATGGCGTACCGCATGCCCTTGGACCAACGCATTTATTCCGTTGCACTGACTGCACCGGCGATTGCCCTTCCACTCGTTCCCTCGCTCACTGCAGTTGAGCCACGTTCCAATGCCGTGTGGTTGTTGGCGATCCTCCCGGTTATTGCGGTGGTCTGGCTCGTGCTCTTTGCTCTCCGCCCCCGCGAGTCCCGCGCCCAACTGGACACCGAGCACTCTGAAGTACCCGTTGTTATCTCCGGACTCAGTAAGACGTATAAGGGTGGATACCAAGCTGTATCCAATGTTTCTTTCGATGTTCCGCCGGGTGTGGTGCTGGGATTGCTCGGCCCCAACGGGGCGGGCAAGACAACCACCATGCGCATGCTGATGGGTTTAATTGCTCCCACCGAGGGCACCATTCGCGTTTTCGGTCACCCGATTTATTTCGGTGCACCCATTCTCTCCCGAGTTGGCGCACTCGTAGAAGGTGCAGGGTTCCTCCCCCACCTCTCCGGCCGGGAAAACCTCGAGTTGTATTGGCGCGCATCGGGCCGCACCGGTGACTCCTACCTCGAGGAAGTCTTGGAGATCGCCGACCTAGGCAGCGCCATTGACCGAAAGGTCAAGGCGTACAGCCAAGGTATGCGTCAACGGTTGGGCATTGCTCAGGCCATGATGGGGAAGCCTGACCTGTTGGTGCTCGACGAACCAACCAATGGACTCGATCCACCGCAGATCAAGGCCATGCGCGATGTCATGAAGAACTATGCCGCGACCGGCCGCACCGTGATTGTGTCGAGCCACATGCTCAGCGAAGTCGAGCAAACCTGTTCCCATGTCGTGGTCATGCACCGCGGGCAACTGGTTGCCGTGGGAGAGGTCAACGCGCTATTGGCTGGCAAGTCCGGTGGGCGACTGGAAGATGTCTTCCTCGACATGATCGGTGACGACCTCACAGTTGGGAAATCCTGATGACTGACTATTCACCACGGCGTGCACTGCCCATTCGAGTTGAGTTGATTCGACAGCTCAAACGGCGAAGGACGCTGATCGCGTTCCTTTTAGTTGTTGCGCTTCCCCTGATTGTCGTTGCCGCCGTCAAATTTGGTCCCTCCGCAAATAATGACGGTGGGGGCGGATTTGGTGACGGTGACTTAGATCTTGTTGGACTGGCTACAGCGGGCGGGTGGAATTTTGCCCTCACCATGATCTTCTTTGCATCTGGTTTCCTACTGCTCATTCTGGTTGCCATGTTCACTGGTGACACAGTCGCTAGTGAAGCCTCTTGGTCCACATTGCGCTATCTCTTGATGGCGCCCGTACCGCGCCGACAGTTACTGCGATCAAAGTTGATCGTGGGTTTGATTCTGTCGATCGCGTCGATCGTGGTGCTTGTTGCCTTTTCTTATCTTGTTGGATTGGTGGCATTCGGTTCCGGTGAGCTCACCACGCCGACTGCAGGATCTTTGAGTAATTCCGAAGCCATTTATCGCTTGGCCATTATTTCCGCCTACATATTTATTTCCCTACTCTTTGCTGCTGGCATTGCTTTCCTCATGACAGTCCTGACAGATGTCCCTTTGGGGGCAGTCGGTACCGCCGTGGTGATTGTGATTGTCAGCAATATTCTTGGCGCGATTGATGCGCTGGGTGGCCTGCGGGAGTGGCTACCCACCTACTACAGCAATGCGTGGATAGGTGCACTCAATCAGGACATTGAATGGGGCGACATGCTTCGTGGCACGTCCTACTCCGTGATTGCCTTCACGCTACTCGTGGGCTTTGCGGTGTATAAATTTGACCGTAAGGACATCACTTCCTAGGGGTCGCATGCGCGCACTTTTTATTGAGCACGATCACGTCAGCCCGCCCGGCCCCATTGCCGACCGTTTCGCCCACCATGGTTGTGAGATTGTGGAGCACATTGTGGTCCCCCGCGATTCCCACACGTCCCCGAATGTCTCGTTTCATTTCCCTGATCCGGGTGACTTCCAATTTATTGTTGCCCTGGGCGCACCGTGGGGTGCCTGGGATGACACCACCATTGGCAGGTGGCTGCTCCCGGAATTGGAGTGGTTGCAGGAGGCAGACCGGCAACACATTCCCGTGCTCGGTATCTGCTTTGGCGGTCAACTCCTAGCCCGCGCGCACGGTGGCTCGGTGGGACGTGCCCCCCGTTCTGAAATCGGATGGTCAACGGTGTGGTCAGAGGCTCCCGAACTCGACGGCACCTGGTTTCAGTACCACTACGACCGGTGGATGACTCCTCCCGGAGCAACGGAGTTGGCGCGCAATGCCTGCGCATCCCAGGCTTTTTCATTGCGCAAGAATCTCGCCCTGCAATTCCACCCCGAGATTGTTGGGACAACATTAGAAGCATGGTTCGGTGGGAGTGACCGTGACGGAGTGGTCGCAGATGGACAAGATCCTGACCTACTTCTCGCTCACACCTTTGCTCGTGATCCCCAATCCATTCACCGCGCACACACCCTGGTCGACTACTTTCTCCGGGAAATCGCCTGACCACTTAGACTGAGTCCATGGTCAAAATCACAATTGATATGGGTGCCTGCCAGAACTACGCCCAGTGCGTTGCCGAGGCCGAGGATATTTTCTCGCTCGACGACAACGGCAAAATCCAGTACGTCGCTGAAGTTTCCGACGACCGTCTCGCTGATGTGGAAAATGCCATGGACGTCTGTCCCATGCAGGCCATCAGCATTGAGGTTTCGTGAGAGTTCGAGTCTTTGTCCTAGCGGTTGCTGCGCTACTCCTCAGCGCCTGTTCCTCCGGTGAGTCCGAGAACACTGCTAACGCAAATTCACCCACGTGGCTGATGGCACTCAATGGCGAGTTCACCACCGAGTCACGGGACGGATCCACCTACCTTCTGGTGAGCGACCCCACGGGAGCCCGTCTGTTTTCTGAGCGACCTCAACGAGTGTCCGTGCCCATCACCCCGGACACGATTGTTGCCCTGTGGCAACTAGCCGAGTTCTCTGAGGTGCCACCCAACGCCGCCATCATTGCTACCAACTCGGAGCCAGTGATTGCCACCCTGTCCAATCCAGCATGGACATCACGCGAGGGAATTCGGTTCCTCATTCCCGAACCTGCCACCTTGAACGTCTCCGGATCCGGGTCCATGGTGATAGACGCCACCAATCCGGTTAACAGCCAAGTAACTGACGCCATCACGACCACAAATGTCAAGGTGTTGGGTGAATCACCCGCTATTGCTTTGGGAAATCTGTACCAGACAGTTGGCAACTCTGTGGCCATGGCGGCCGCGAACAAGGAGTATCAGCAAGAACAAGCCAATACCCAGACACCTCCGGACATTAATGCCACGATTGAACAGATACTGAACATGACGGGTGGACAAGGAACACCCGGAGCGACAACGCCGACCGATTAAAAGGGTGACTGATTAATGCGAGACGCCCACTCCACCACGGGTTGATTCGCCATACTTCTCCACTTCGACACCCAGATTCAGTGGTGCTGTTTTCATGCCGCCGGTTTCCAGGTGTAGTAGATCCGCCGGGACTATCCAACTCACTTCGAATTCCAACCCGTCCGGGTCCTTGCCGTACAAAGCTTTTGTTGCCCCGTGGTCAGCAGCTCC
>JAIOWY010000038.1:0-13782 GCA_021741845.1 Candidatus Nanopelagicales bacterium | reverse complement strand
ATAGTGGCGGCGGTCTGTAGTGACGGATGATCGTGGGCATGCTGCAGTTGGAGCAGCTGCGCAACCCACTCGACATCACTCAATCCCCCGCGACCCAACTTGGTATGCCGAGTCGGATCGGCTCCCCGCGGTAGACGTTCAGCTTCCATCCTGGCTTTCAATTTTCGCATTTCCAGCAGGGCACCCTGGTCAAGACCGTGTTCTGGGTAACGGAGTGGGTTAATCATGGTGATAAAAGCTGCACCGAGATCAGGATCGCCCGCGGCAGGTCGAGCACGCAATAAGGCCTGGGCCTCCCATGGGGACGACCACTTGGCGTAGTAAGCCCTGGTTGATTCCATGCTTCGAACCAGCGGACCGGCTTTGCCCTCGGGGCGTAAATCCGCATCGATCTGGAGTGCTGGTTCATCTGCCGGTGCACTCAGCAGCGCCATGACTTCATTGATGATCTTGAAAGCCTGTTTACCTGCTTCCAGTGAGTCCACCCCTGGAAGAGGTTCGTAAATAAACATCACGTCCGCATCACTACCGAAACTCAATTCGGTGCCGCCATAGCGACCCATGGCAATGATGGACAGTTTCGCCAGTGGGTCGCTGGGCATGACAGCGGCTAATGCCCCTTCGAGCACGGAGTCAGTGACATGACTGATCGCTGCCCCAGTTTCTTCAATCGTGGCCAGGCCTAGAGCCGCGGCTGCACCCGCTCGGAATAGTTCGCGCCGACGCATGGCTCGCAGAGCAGTGACCGCTTTACCTGGATCGTCGTGGCGCTTCACAATGGAGCGCACCTCGGAGGTGAGGTCCACCGGTTGTAATTCTTCATCGTGTGCCAGCATGGCAATCGATTCGGGTGCGCGGCGAATGAGATCGGTGAGATAACGACTGGAGGCCAGCAGATGGGCCAACCGCTCTGCGGCTAGTGATTCGTCCCGCAGTAAGCGTAAATACCAGTGACTCGATCCAACTTGATCACTCACTTGCCGAAATGCGAGCAAACCCGCATCTGGATACGGTGCTTGCGAAAACCAAGAGAGCAGAACCGGCAAGAGAGTGCGCTGAATGATTGCTCGACGACTGACACCACTGGACAATGCATCAATATGCCGTAGCGCACCTTCAGGATCAGTGAATCCCAGTGCCCGAAGTCGATCCACCGCCGCAGCCGTGGATAAGCGAGCCTCGGTCGCGTCCAAACCCGCCACCGCGTTGAGCAGCGGACGGTAAAACAACTTTTCGTGAATTCTCCGGACGTCCTTGGCGTGGTCTTTCCACTGCTTCAGGAGCGACTCAACAGGATCACTGCGCATGCCCATGCTTCGCGCGAGGATCAGTAACTCCTGCTGATCGTCCGGGAGTGTGTGCGTTCTACGTAACTGTCGCAATTGCACACGATGCTCCAGCGACCGTAGGAACCGATAACTTTGTTCGAGCTTGTTCGCCTCTTCGCGACCGACATAACCCCACGTGGCTAGTGCACGCAGAGCGTCAATCGTGTTACTACTGCGGAGGAGGACATCGCTACGACCATGAACTAATTGCAAGAGTTGGACGGAAAATTCAATATCCCGTAGTCCCCCCGGCCCTAACTTCAGTTCACGAGCCGCGACGGCTGGGTCAACATTGTCTTCCACTCTCCGACGCATGGCTTGAACATCTGCCACAAAGTTTGGTCGATCGGCCGCAGCCCAGACAAAGGGCTGAATGCGGGACATGTAGTCCTCCCCTACTACTGGGTCGCCGGCAACAAATCGCGCCTTGAGTAATGCTTGGAATTCCCAGGTGCTTGCCCACCGTTCGTAGTAGCCCGCGTGGGATTCCACCGTTCGCACCAGTGCGCCCTGTTTCCCTTCGGGTCGCAGAGCCGTATCAACTTCCCAGATCATTCCTTCCGATGTCACCGCACTGCACGCATTGATCACGCCTCGAGCGAGCGCGGTCGCCATGTCCACGGACTCGGTTGAATCGGTGGCAAAGATCACGTCAACATCGCTGACATAGTTCAGTTCGCGCCCACCTGTTTTTCCCATGGCAATGATGGCGATCGGACAGAATGGGTCGGCGACGGCGGAACGTGCAACCGCTAATGCCGCCGCGAGGACGGCATCGGCTAGATCACTGAGCCACCCCGCAATCACCTCCATAGGAAAACCGCCACTGAGATCTCTACTCGCAATCGCCAACAGCTCGCGTCGATACACCACCCGCAGTCGATTGAGAGTCTCCTCCGAATTGTCGCGGGCAATCGGGACAACGGATTCCGGATCTGCACCCACAGATGTGAGCAGCCGCTCCCGTAAACCACGGGGAGGTTCCGCCAGGGCCTCGGTATCCATCAGGGATTCACAATCTGTGTGGCGCACTAGAAACTCACCGAAGCCTGTAGACAATCCGAGCACGTGCATGAGGCGACCTAGTACATACGGGTCGGCGGATAGGGAACTCACTAACCGGAGTCGGTCCGACTCCTCGGCTGATTCCACAATGCGCACCAACTGCGCGAGAGCAGCGTCCGGATCCGCTGCACCCGATAGCGCCTCGGAGATATCGCTCACCTGCAGTCGACCAACCGTCAGTTCCGTCAGCCGCTCCAAGGCGGCTATTGCGGAGGCCGAGTCTTGAACACCAGCGCGAACCACCATGGCACGCAACGACTCACCGCGGGTTGACGCCATGTGGCAAACCTACTCTGCGACTGATTGCTTACAGGGAAGGCAAATACCTATTCATTTCCCACTGGGTCACCTGCTGGCGATATTCCTCCCACTCAGCACGTTTATTGCGCAGGAAGAAATCAAAAACATGCTCCCCCAGCGTCTCGGCAACAAGCTCGCTCTTCTCCATGGCAATGATCGCTTGATTGAGACTTCCCGGCAGCGGCTTCATGCCCAATGCGTTGCGCTCCCCTTCAGTGAGTGACCAGACATCGTCTTCTGCCTCAGGTGGCAGTTCATAGCCCTCTTCAATTCCCTTCAGGCCAGCAGCGAGGAGAACGGCAAAGGCCAGATACGGATTAGCGGCGCTGTCCATGGCGCGATATTCGATGCGAGCGCTGTTTGCCTTATCCGGCTTGTACAGCGGAACGCGCAACAAAGCTGATCGGTTATGCCGACCCCAGCACACCCACGCGGGAGCTTCTGCCCCACCAGCGAGTCGCTTATAAGAGTTCACCCATTGGTTCGTTACGGCCGTGAACTCCGGTGCATGGACGAGTAGTCCGGCAATGAATGAGCGGGCCACTTTGGACAGTTGGTGTGGTGCACCAGGTTCATAAAAGGCATTGGTGTCGCCTTCAAAAAGGGACAGGTGAGTATGCATTCCACTTCCTGGATATTGCATAAACGGCTTGGGCATAAAGGAGGCAAAAATTCCTTGGTCGAGCGCTACCTCTTTGATCGCCAAACGAAATGTCATGAGATTGTCCGCCGTGGACAGCGCATCGGCGTAACGCAAGTCAATTTCCTGCTGCCCTGGACCGCCTTCATGGTGACTGTACTCAACGGAAATTCCCATGGATTCCAGCATGGTGATTGCCTGTCGCCTGAAATCATGTGCCACGCCGTTCGGGGCATTATCGAAGTAGCCATATCTGTCCACAGGAACTGGCTCACGTCCCTGTTCTGGCTCACCTTTGAACAGATAAAACTCAACTTCCGGGTGTGTGTAGAAAGTGAAACCCATGTCGGCGGCTTTGGTCAAGGCACGCTTGAGCACATGACGTGGGTCAGCGAATGACGGTGATCCATCTGGCATCTGGATATCACAGAAGATCCGAGCGACGCCCGGACCTTCTTCTCGCCAGGGCAAAATATTGAAAGTGCTGGCATCCGGCTTGGCCAGCATGTCAGATTCATAGACGCGAGCAAAGCCTTCGATAGCGGACCCGTCGAAACCAATACCTTCACTAAAAGCGCCTTCTAATTCAGCAGGGGCAATAGCCACCGACTTCAACGCCCCAAGAACATCGGTGAACCAGAGGCGAACAAAGCGAATATCTCGCTCCTCCACCGTGCGCAATACAAATTCAGCTTGCTTGTCCACCACTACCTCCACAATCGTTGGGGTCACCGGCACTGCCGGATCGTGACCTCCGACTCACACCTTAGAGTCCCAGGCTCCATGGTGCTCCCTCTCGTGTTACAGAGCGGTTAACAAGTACTCTCGCACCTGTGACCCTCTCGGTGGCATTGGCCCAGTTCAACCCCATTGTGGGGGACCTGGCGGGCAATTCCATGAAAATTCGACAAGCCGCTACCCACGCGGCCCACGAGGGTGCCCACCTAGTCCTGTGCGGCGAAATGTCGCTCACCGGGTATCCGGTGGAGGACCTCGCCCTGCGCACCGACTTCCAACAGGCGTCTAGGGCAGCCATTACTGAACTGGCTCGGGATATTGCTGCTGACGGTCATGGCGATCTGACCGTGATCGTCGGTTTCCTTGACTCCACGTCCGATGCCCCCGCCACAACTAGCCACCTGCGTGGTGAGCCGCGAAATGCGGCCGCGGTCATTCATGACGGAGTTGTGACCGCCCGCTACTTCAAGCATTTTCTCCCCAACTATGGCGTCTTTGACGAGGCTCGGTATTTCGTTCCGGGGACCGAGCCACTGATTATTGATGTTCACGGCCATACAGTCTGTCTCGCCATTTGCGAGGACCTGTGGCGGCCAGGAGGTCCAGTGGAGTGGGCTCGGCGAGGCAAGGCCGAGTTTCTTGCGGTGCTGAACGCCTCGCCCTATGAAATGAATAAAGACGATACTCGCCTGGCATTGTGCCGGGAGCGTGCGGCGGAATCGGGCGCGATCATTCTCTACACGAATATCGTGGGAGGACAAGACGAATTAGTTTTCGATGGCGGATCCATGATCGTGAACCCATCAGGTGAAGTGCTGGCTCGAGCTGAGCAATTTAACGACAGCACAACACTCGCTCACCTAGACCCTGATACGAATGCACAGGCGGGCAGCATTGCTCCACCTCTTGATGAATTAGCCGAAGTGTGGGCTGCCCTTGTCCTCTCCCTTCGCGACTATGTCACTAAAAATGGATTTCGTTCCGTTTTATTCGGGGCCAGCGGTGGGATTGACTCCGCGGTCGTGGGTGCTCTGGCAGCAGACGCATTAGGGCCAGATCGTGTTTTTGCCGTTGCCCTTCCCAGCCCTTATTCATCTGAGCACTCCGTGGCCGATGCGTACGAATTAGCGGAGAGAACGGGTCTGTCCATTCGGACGATCCCCATCAAGCCAATTTTTGATGCTTACATGTCCTCCCTGGAGCTCACCGGACTCGCTGAGGAAAATCTGCAAGCGCGCATTCGCGGAACAACCTTGATGGGCCTGTCCAATGCCGAGGGTCACCTGGTTCTCGCCACAGGTAATAAGAGTGAATTATCGGTGGGCTACTCCACGATCTACGGTGACGCGGTTGGCGGCTTTGCGCCAATCAAGGACATACCAAAGTCTTTGGTGTGGGAGTTAGCCCGCTGGCGTAATCACCAGGCAGAACAACATGGTGAAACCCCACCCATTCCGCCGGCGAGCATCAGCAAAGAGCCAAGTGCTGAATTACGCCCGGACCAGCTCGACACCGACACACTGCCGGATTACCAGACCCTAGACGCCATCCTTGAAGCGTATGTCCATCACGATAACTCTGCGGACTACGTGATCTCCTTAGGCTTCGACCCGGACCTGGTCCGTCGAATAATTCGGCTGACCGACCTCGCCGAGTACAAGCGACGCCAGTATCCACCTGGAACGAAAATAACGCTGAAGTCGTTTGGGCGGGACCGACGCCTCCCTATCACCAACCAGTGGCGCGGTTAGCCCGAGGACTTTCCTAGGACAAGTTCCACTACGTCCTCCGTGGACGTGCCACCGGGCGCGTCGAGGGACGACCACATGGCGAGATAGATGGACGAACCGACGAGAGCAGACACCACTGATTCAACATTCTCGTGGTGAACAAACTCACCAGCAGACATACCCTCCAGCACGATCGCCTCAACGGTAGATCGACGGAACTTCACAATTCTCTCGTACACCAGAGATGACAACTGCGGATTATCTTGGCCGGAACTTAGGACGGCCAACATGATGCGTCCGTCCCTGGTGTCCGCCAGACTGTGACGCAGCGCGTCTAGCAGTGAAACCAGTCGTTCCCGAACGCTTCCTCGATCGGAGACACGTGGATTCTGTTCCCGCATATGCACAAGTGCGGAGACAATCAACTCTTCCTTCGAATCAAAGCGCCGATAAATACTCGCTTTACCCACTCCGGCACGGGCGGCGATTCCTTCAATACACACCGCGGCCATGCCTTGCTCCGCGATTATGTCCAAAACTGCTTCAAGAATCCCGTTATCAACCTCGGCACTGCGCGGTCGACCGGCAGACCGAATCTCAGCGCCGGCTTCCTCGACCTTCCCTCCCTCGGTGTTCATGAACTCCGTGGCCCCGGATCCGTCGGACCCTGCTCCGTTGGACCCGATTCGATCTCACCGGAAATCTCTTCCGGGTAGTTAGCGAATTCGGCCGCGATGACAGCATCGGTGGATGAATGTGCGGGGTCGGGAACAACAACGGGTTCACCGGTTACATCCGGAGAGATGGACATTTTTTGTGGTGGCGTGATGAGCGGAAGACCCAGCACAACAACGAGGAACGCAATCACAATAATTCCCGTGGAAATCCAGGCCGTGATGTGGCTGGCATTGAGAAATGCTTCAAATGCACCTGTTCGCAATAGATCAACCGTGGCGGCCGGGAGTGCCGTGGCCTGATCTAGAACGCTGACGGTTCCGACAATCGACTCAGCCGCAATGTCCTTGGCCTTATCCGGGATCTCCGCCGGCAGGTCAGCCAAGTAGGGGTCGACATTCGCTGCATAGCGGGTGGCCAAAATTGTGCCAATCACTGCAACACCCAGTGCGCCTCCCACCTGGCGAACGGTGTTCTGCACCGCGGAACCGGCTCCTGCGCGCGCTAATGGCAAAACATTTTGCATGACGGTGGATGCAGGTGCGATCACATTTCCCATTCCGAACCCAAAAACAAAGAAGATCACAAGGACAAACCACAAGGGTGTATCTATCTGCAGGAACGCGAGAGCGGCCAACGAGAATCCGACGGCACCGAGGCCCACGGACATGACAGTTTTGTATCCGAATCTATTGACCATGGCTGCTGATCTTGGTGCGGCAATAATCTGCCCGATCGCAAACGGCATGAAGCATAAACCGGCGGTGAGCGTGTCAAACCCTCGGAGAATTTGAAGATAAAAAGGAAGTACAAATGTGATCCCAGACAGGGCGAAAAAGGCCAGCGTCACTGCGATCAGGCTGACGGCATACCCACGGTTCTTGAACAGTGCAACATCGAAGGATGCGTGATCGCTCCGGGATTCAATCCATAGAAACAAGGCAATGATTGCGAGACCGAGGAGCACCGGAACGAGAACAGATGGTGTGATCCATTCCCGCGTTTCGGAAGCGTGAATGATTCCATAGATCAACAAGCCCAGCCCCGTGATGGAGATCAGTAGGCCCGGTATGTCGAGGGCTCGCGGATTCGGATTCTTAGTTTCTGGTACGACCTTCCAAATAGCAATGAGCCCTACCGCAACTATGGGCACGTTGATAAGGAACACAGAACCCCATGAGTTCCCCAGCAGCCATTCAAAGAGTTGGGGGTTTTGTAGAAGGGCACCGCCCAACACCGGACCCAAGGCAACCGCTGCGCCCACCGCTCCCGCCCAGGCGCCGATCGCCTTTCCACGTTCATGCGGAGGGAAGACCACCGTGATAATCGCGAGCGTTGTGGGAAGAACGGCAGCTCCACCAATTCCCATCACGGCACGCATCCCAATCAGCATGCCGGCATTAACGGAGAAAGCAGCAATGAGAGATGCGATCGCGAAAATCGACAATCCCATAATCAACACCCGCTTGCGCCCGATGCGATCACCCAGAACACCCCAGGTGAACAACAGGGCGGCAAAGACCAGAACATAGGAGTCCACGGCCCAGACCAGTTCACTCTGGGAGGCTTCGAGATCACGCTGAATGGTGGGGAGCGCGATATTCAGAATGGTGTTGTCCAGCACCACAACCAACAGACTGACCACCAAGACCGCCAGAATTGGCCAACGCCGCGGATGACCCTCTGATCCAAATGCGCCGAATTGATCGGCGGCTGGATTCGCGGCGGTGGGCTCGGCAGAGGACATCAGGACTCCATATATAGGTGCGATTGAAGGTATAGGTCTTATGGAAGCGGCGGGGTTCGGGTTGGACCCCGCCGGTATTACGAAACGCAACCGTATCGTATTAGAGCCTGTCCTTGCCCTCCACACACCGCCATGCCATGATGGTGGAGCACGCATTTCTCAACATGGTCCGGGGACTCCGCGAGGAGCCTCGAGATTGGAGAACAAGATGTCTGTTCACGCACCCAGCACGTCCGAAACTTCTATTCGGCGGCATACACTCCGCGATCTGTCGGAACTCTCTCGCGAGGGTACGCACTGGTCCATGATCACGGCATACGACTACATCACCGCCGGAATTTTTGAACAAGCCGGTGCGCACTCCCTGCTTGTGGGTGACTCCGCGGCCATGGTGGTCTACGGCTACGACACCACCATCCCCGTCACTATCGAGGAACTTGTTCCGCTGGTGCGAGCTGTCGTTCGGGGGTCGCAGCGAGCGCTCGTGGTGGGAGATCTCCCCTTCGGCAGTTATCACGCGTCCGTCGCCCAGGCCATTGAAACCGCCTCAGCATTTATGAAAGATGGCGGCGCCCAAGCAGTCAAGGTGGAAGGTGGCCGATCCGTTCTGCCTCAGGTCGAGGCCCTCGCTAGTGCCGGTGTTCCCGTCATTGGACACCTGGGACTCACCCCGCAAGCTGTTCACGCCCTCGGCGGCTATCGGGTTCAAGGTCGGGGCGAATCAGGTGACATGCTCTTACAGGATGCGAAAGCACTGCAATCAGCAGGTGCCATGGCACTGGTCTTGGAGGCTATTCCTTCGGACTTAGCCGCACGAGTCACCGACATGCTCGATATTCCTACTATTGGAATTGGAGCTGGAAAATCTACGAACGCCCAAGTGATTGTGTGGCAAGACCTGCTCGGCATGACTGAACATCAGCCTCCGAAATTCGTCAAGCAGTATGCACAACTTCGACTACCTATTCGCGACGCAGTTGCCGCATGGATAACCGATGTCGCCTCGGGAGATTTTCCTGGACCGGAACACACCTACCACTAACGCCCGTCGCAGACTAGCCAATGTCAGTGATGTGCACTCCTGCGTGACCCTTGTAACGACGATTCATGGAAATCAAATTCGCGGTGAATGCCTCAATTTGACCGGCATTGCGTAGCTTTCCAGCATAAACACCGCGCATGCCTGGAATTCGTCCGGCGAGTTTTTCCACTGCATCTGTCGCGGCACGGGAATCACCCACCACGAGGACATCACCTTCAATGCTGGCGACATTCGGATCGAGCAGCAACTTCGCCGAAATATGATGGAAGGCGGCGACCACTGTTGACTCTGGTAAAACGGCCTGAGCCTGTTCGGCTGCTGAACCTTCCGGGACATCGAGACCGAAGGCACCCCCTTTATCGAATCCCAATGGGTTCACGCAATCAACAACAATTTTCCCAGTAAGTGACGGCGCTAAACTCTCGAGTAATTCTTTATGCCCGTCCCAGGGCACAGCCACAATGACAATGTCGCTCGATAACGCAGTGTCGTCATTCGACATACCGCGCACAGTCTCACCAATCTCACGAGCCACATCTGACGCACGTTCCGCTGTCCGTGAGCCGATAATTACCGACAAGCCTGATTGCGAAAGCCGGGTTGCTAATCCACGCCCCTGTTCGCCGGTACCTCCCAGCACGCCAATTACTGCGTTATCTACATCGATTTCAGCTGACGTTTCCGACAATGCGTTAACAGGTTGTGTCATGGTGTGAATAGTGCCAGATCCCATCAACTCGCGCACTTTCAGTGCACCTTTCGGGTGACATTCCATAGCACGCGCGCGACACGACATTTATCATTGACGCGAATATCTTTGTATTTTTCCTTATGCTCTGTCACAGTTCTACTTGAACTCTGCAAAGCGCAGAGATCAAACGACACGGGAGGCAACGTGGCGGTCGCAAAGAAGACTGCACGCAAGGCGTCTGCTAAGAAGGCAGCACCTCGCAAGGCAGCAAAGAAGCCCGCAAAGCGCACTGTCAAGAAGGCAGCAGCGAAGCGGACAGTCAAGAAGGCAACCAAGCGGACTGCCAAGAAGGCAGCTCCTCGCAAGGCAGCCAAGAAGGCAACCAAGCGGACTGCAAAGAAGGCAGCTCCTCGCAAGGCAGCCAAGAAGGCAACGAAGCGGACTGCCAAGAAGGCAACCGCTAAGAAGGCCGTCAAGCGTACTGTTAAGAAGACAGCCAAGAAGGCCGTCAAGCGGACTGCAAAGAAGGCAGCTCCTCGCAAGGCAGCCAAGAAGGCCGCTCCTCGCAAGGCTGCAAAGAAGGCAGCTCCTCGCAAGGCAGCCAAGAAGGCTACCAAGCGCACAGCACGCAAGAAGTAGTCTTTATAAGTATTTCTACTTCACGAAAAGGGCCCACACAGTGTGTGGGCCCTTTTCCAATTGTTGATTTTCCCGGTAATTACTCGTCGTCCGCGTCAAAGGCAGCGTTTCGCTCTGCCGCTAATTCCATGGCATGCGCGGCCTCGGTCTCCGTTTCATAAGGACCCATTCGCTCCGAATTCGGGCATCCGTCTTCCGGCTCAACCCGTTGATGTTCGAGGCAGTAGTACCAGCTCATGTCGCTCCCATTCCCAATGTGTGAGGTAATGACCACAGCCTAATCATTCGAGATAGTGATGGGTGAGACTCTCCCCCACCCCAAGATTTCCTTCATCCCTAGAATTCGACCATGACACCGACCACGCGAACTGCACTCACCCCCGGTCGGATCAGCGCCACTCGTTCCGTTCCCTCACCTATTCCGCGCCCGGAGTATGTGGGCAAGCCCGGCCCGAGTCCATTTGGTGGAACCGATGTGCAAACCGAGGAAACTATTGAACGGATGCGGATCGCCGGGCGCATTGCTGCCAACGCTTTAGCTACGGTGGGCGCAGCGGTTACGCCTGGGGTGACCACCGACATGCTGGACAAGATTGGCCACGAGTACCTCTGTGATCACGGCGCTTACCCGTCAACGCTCGGCTATCGGGGGTACCCCAAGAGTCTGTGCTCATCCCTGAACGAAGTGATCTGCCATGGAATCCCTGACTCCACCGTCCTCGAAGATGGAGATATTTGCAATATCGATATCACCGCCTTTATTGGTGGAGTGCACGGTGACACGAACGCCACCTTTCTTTGCGGCAATGTCGCGCAAGAAGCTCAACTTCTCGTGGAACGGACCCATGAGGCAACCATGCGGGCCATTGCCGCCGTCAAACCTGGTCGGACAGTGAACGTCATTGGCCGAGTAATTGAGAGTTTTGCCAAGAGGTTCAACTACGGAGTTGTCCGAGATTTCACTGGTCACGGAATCAGCACGTCATTTCATAGTGGGCTGATCATTCCCCATTTCGACGATCCGAATGCAACCCAGGAACTACTCCCTGGCATGACATTCACCATTGAGCCCATGTTGACCCTAGGCACCATTGCATTTGACATGTGGGAGGACGGTTGGACGGCGACCACCAAGGACAAATTATGGACGGCACAGTTTGAGCACACTCTGGTTGTGACCGACGATGGTGCCGAAATACTCACACTCGCCGACCCGAGCGTCTAAGTTTCTCTTAATGACCTCTGACCTCACTCCGGTATCGACCCTCGCCATTGACGTTGGCGGCAGTGGCATCAAAGCCCTTGTGCTCGACCAATTCGGGCAACCCCTCAATGAACGGGCTCGGATCGATACTCCATACCCATGCCCTCCCGATCTTTTCCTCAGTGTGGTGTCCGATCTAGTACAGGGGTTTCCTGCATTTGATCGGGTGTCTATTGGCTTTCCCGCTATGGTCCGCGATGGCAAGACCCTACGAGTGGTTGCCTTTGCCCGAGCAGTCAAGGACGGACCACGGGATCCCGAATTATTCGCATTGTGGGATGGCTTTCCACTCGAGAAGAAAATATCCCGCCTCTTTGGAGTTCCAACATTGCTCGCCAACGACGCTGACGTACAAGGGTGCGCGGTGGTCTCAGGTAAAGGCACCGAATTTGTCATGACCCTCGGAACCGGTGTAGGTACGTCTCTGTTTCATCACGGGCACTTGCTCCCCCACATGGAGTTATCACACGGCACATTCGCTGGGGAGAGCATTGATATTGCTCTTGGTAATGCCAACCGAAAGGTCATCGGAAATAAGCGATGGGCGAAACTTGTAGCACAAGCTGTTGCTGACTTTGACGCTAAATTATTTCCTGACAGAATTTATATCGGCGGCGGTAACTCAAAGCTGCTGGGTGACATGGATCTCGGCCCGCTCGTGGAAATAGTGCCCAATACGGCAGGACTCATTGGTGGGGTCAAACTGTGGGAGTTCAGCGAATGACCCAGTGGTTAAGTGAATCAGAGCAGAATTCGTGGCGGGCATGGCTAGATGCCTCGCGACTACTCATGGCGGAGACCAATCGAGAACTCCTCGAAGGTCACGGACTCTCCATCGCCGATTATGAAATTCTGGTACAGCTCTCGGAAAATCCTGAACGGCGAATGCGCATGAGTGAGCTCGCCGAGCGCACTTTTAGTTCACGGAGCCGACTCTCCCACCAGATCGATCGCATGGAGAAAGCAGGTTTGGTGGAACGGGAGGCTTGCACGGTCGATGCCCGCGGTCTCTGGGCCGTGCTCACCGAGCAGGGGTGGGCGAAAATAGTGGAAGCCGCTCCAGACCATGTTGCAAGTGTGCGGCGCCACCTCGTTGATTTACTGAGTGCAGAGGAATTCCTGGCACTAGGAGCCGCCTGCCGGAAAGTTGTCGATCACCTCGATGCAAGTGGCGAAAAATCCTTTCCGCACTAGAACGGTTCCCACACAAGCACGGTGTGTCATTACTGATCAGCTCGAAGGTCTGTCATGCCTTCTTGATCCCAGGTCACGCTGACCGACGTCCCATATGCCTGACTTAATGTTTCCGCTGACAGGACCTCGCGTGCCGTGCCGTGCGCCACTACCCTGTGGTGGGCGATCAGCACAACGTGATCGGCTATCCGCGACACTCTTCGAAGATCGTGGGAGGTCATGATTACCGCCGTTCCCTTATGTCGAAGATCTTGGAGAACTGCATCAAGGGTGGCAAGGCCGCTGAGGTCAAGATCAGAATCCGGTTCATCCATCAAGACAATCGGAGTTGCTTGAGCCATGACCCTTGCCAGATGAACTCGCTTGCGCTCGCCGCCGGATAATTCGTTGATTGGCCGGTCACTGACATGGGTCAAACGGACCCGATTCACTGACTCCTGCACGATCATTTGATCGCGTTTCTGATTTTCTGTCCTTCGCCACGGTGTACGCCCCCACCCCACGACATCTGCGACAGTAAATCCAAAGGAAACAGTCTGATCTTGGGTCAGTACTGCCCGCTGTTGAGCAAGTTCCCGGGCATCCATGTGGGCAATGTCCTGACCCCCAATATGCACAGATCCGGATGTAGGTCTCAGCGTTCCAGCGGCCATGGCCAACAAGGTCGATTTCCCACACCCCATAAATCCACGTGCCCACAGAACCGGTACCTTGTAAAAATCCAGCGGG
>JAIOWY010000037.1:0-13994 GCA_021741845.1 Candidatus Nanopelagicales bacterium | reverse complement strand
GTTTTGGGGAGTTTTTTGAGTGAAAGTCAGTGACACAAAAAAGCCGAAAAGTTATTGCAAATAAAGGGAAAATGGTGGAGCGGGTGACCGGGATCGAACCGGCATGACCAGCTTGGAAGGCTGGGGCTCTACCATTGAGCTACACCCGCGTACCGGCGAACCGGTGGCGTGAAGTCTAGTGGGTGGTCACGAGCGAGACTACTTAGGTTCGCGGTGACCGTGACTGCAGATACATCTGGATGAACCCGTCCATGCTGACGGCGCCGACCGCCCAACCAACTAGGTCCAGGGGGAGGTCCTCCAGGCGGCGGAAACGAACACAGGATTTCCCGATATCCATGCGGAGCCCGCTCGCGCGATAAATGCGCTCAAACTCTGCCGTGAGCTCGGGGTCGGCATAAATCCCGGAGAGATACACCGCCATGTGGTTCTTATGGGAAGCCAGTGCCGCGTACATCAATGGTTGGCCGTTGTAGGTGTCGGGAACCACGCTGAGCGGGACTTCATAGGCGATCATGCCCCAGTTCATGGCTTCTGCGAAGCCGGCTGGGAGGTTGTCCACCATAACGTTTCGCACCGTTTCCATGGCGCGACGCCGGTCGGGGGCAAGTTCAGCGAAGTAGTCCTTTACGGTGCTCGCAGCGCTTTGCATGCATGCAGGTTACAGCGGCGAATGCCCTACCTCTAGACTCTCGGAGGCCAGCGCGGGGCGTAGCGTAGTGGCTAGCGCGCCTGCTTTGGGAGCAGGAGACCGGGAGTTCGAATCTCCCCGCCCCGACCACAGATCGTGTACCAGCACACCTGTTGATGAACGACAAATGGATGAACGACACCGCACAAGCAGAATCACCCATCAGACAGAATCACCCATCAGACAACACCATGGAGCATCAGTGAAAACCGAGATCGAGAACATTAACCCCACCCGCCTAAAGATTTCCGTGGAGATGCCTTTCTCAGAATTGCAGGCCAGTGTCGATGCCGCCCTGGTGCGAATTGGTAAGTCGATCAATATCCCCGGCTTCCGCAAAGGCAAGGTCCCGGCGCGCGTTGTGGAGCAGCGAGTGGGCCGTGGTGCCGTTCTCGACGAAGCAATTAACGATGCCCTCCCCAAGGCGTATGAGGAAGTTATCCGCGAGAACAAGATTCGCCCGATTGGCCAGCCTGATGTTGAGGTCACCGAGATTGCTGACGGTGAGAAGCTGTCATTCACGGTCGAGGTGGATGTTCGCCCCGAGTTTGAGTTGCCCGCATTTGATTCCTTGACCGTTGAGGTTGAGCCGTACACCCTGGCGGATGCGGACATTGACGAGCAAATTGATGCCCTGCGTGCTCGGTTTGCGAATCTGAAGGAAGTAGACCGCGCCAGTGCGGACGGAGACGTGCTGCTCGTGAACATTGCCGGGGCTACCGAGTCCGGTGACCCGGTGGAGGATCTGATCGCTCAGGCCATGTCATATGAACTCGGCACCGAGGGCATGCTGCCCGGCTTTGATGAAGCAGTACGCGGCGCAGCCAAGGGTGAATCCCGCACATTCGAGTTCACTCCGGGCAATGGAGATTGGGCCGGCATTCCGCTCACGGTCACCGTGGAGGTGAGCGCCGTTCGCGAGCGTGAGCTCCCCGAACTTGACGCGGACTTTGTCAGCATGGCCTCAGAATTCGACACGGTCGAGGAACTGCGTGCTGATATTGAAACGCGATTGGGTCGACTCAAGCGCATTGAACAGGGCAATGAAGCCCGTAACAAGATTCATGACGTCCTGCTGGAGCAGGTGGACATTGCCATGCCGGAGAGCGTGATTGCCGCGGAGCTGGAAGCACACTTCCAAGATGGTCACGACTCCGGTGAGGATCACCGTGCCGAGGTGGAAGAGGAAATCCGCACCGGTTTGAAGAGCCAGTTTGTGTTGGACAAAATTGCTGAGGACGAGGAACTCACTGTTGGTGAGAGTGAACTCAGTGCGTGGCTCGTGCAACAGGCCCCCCGATACGGCATGGCTCCCGATGCATTCGCTCAGGCGCTGGTGGAAGCCGGGCAGGTCCCCATGGCCATGGCAGATATTCGTCGGGCCAAGGCGTTGGCCAAGGTGTTGGAAAGCGCATCGGTGGTCGACACCACCGGTGCTGTCGTGGATCTGACCGCATTGGATGCGGAGATGGCGGCTCTCAGCGCCGGCGAGTAGGTCCGTGGTTCCTGTCGCCCGTTTTCGGCTGATGGCGAACTCACATCCATAGATCGGGTGTGAGCCTGTCCGCAGGGTTAGGGTTGTGCTCGTACGTGAGAGTTCCTTTCGCGAAGTACCCCTGAGGCAAGGAGATTCGGTGTCCACACCCTTCGAACACACTATGCGTGCCGGTGGCGGCATGACCGGTTTCGGTGACATGCTGGATGAGCGACTGCTCCGCGAGCGCATTATTTGGCTCGAAGGTCCGGTCATGGACGACAACTCCAACCGGATCGCCAAGCAACTGCAGGTACTCGCTGCCGAGGACCCCACCAAGGACATCAGTTTGTACATCAACTCACCCGGCGGATCTATCACCGCCGGCATGGTCATCTACGACACCATGCAGTTGATCCCCAACGACGTGACCACGGTCGCCATGGGTCTGGCCGCTTCCATGGGGCAGTTCCTGTTGTGTGCGGGTGCGGCGGGCAAGCGCTATGCCACCCCCAATACCCGCATCATGATGCACCAACCGTCCGGTGGACTCGGTGGAACCGCGAGCGATATCAAGATTCAAGCGGAACAGATGCTGTACATCAAAAAGCGTATGGCGGAACTCATTGCCATGCACAGTGGTCAGACCATTGAGCAAATTGAAAAGGACTCGGATCGCGACCGCTGGTTCACCTCTGATGAAGCACGGCAGTACGGACTCATTGATCACGTGTACAGCACTTCTGCAGACGCACCTGCTTCAGTCAAGGGAGAGACCAAGTGAACAACTCATTCGCGCCCAGCACTCCCGTCAGCCGTTACATTCTTCCCGAATTTCGGGAGCGCACGGCTACTGGCGAACGTGTGCACAACCCGTACACCAAGTTGTTTGAAGAACGCATTATTTTCTTAGGCGTTCAAATCGACGATGCTTCAGCTGATGACGTCATGGCACAACTATTGACTCTGGAGTCTTTGGACCCAGACCGCGATATCCAGATTTACATCAACTCACCCGGTGGTTCCTACACGGCCATGACCGCGATCTACGACACCATGCAGTTTGTTAAGCCGCAGGTGCAGACGGTGTGTTTGGGTCAAGCTGCCTCCGCGGCAGCCGTTCTGTTGGCCGCGGGTACGCCGGGTAAGCGATTCGCCCTGCCGCATTCGCGGATCCTGATCCATCAGCCGTACACCGAAGGCGGTGGTCAGGGATCAGATATTGAGATCCAGGCCAACGAGATTATTCGGATGCGCAAGGAAATGGAAGGCATTCTTGCCCAGCACACCGGACGTTCGGTCGAGCAGATCGAGCAGGACATTGAGCGAGACAACATTCTGACGGCCGCCATGGCCGTGGAATACGGAGTCATCGACTCGGTCATCACCTCTCGTAAAGCCTAAAGCGGGACTGGAGGGTCGTCCACACTTTCAGGTAGTGGTCGAGACTTTCCCGCGCGCCACCATGTGAATAACGCGCGAACCTGCCGTACTTCGGGGTACGGTTACCGAGTTCGGAATCGCACCATGTCCGAATAGATGTGTGTTTGTACTGAATCCTGATGGAGAGGGCACCGTGGCACGTATTGGCGAGAGTGGCGACCTACTCAAGTGCTCTTTCTGCGGCAAGAGCCAAAAGCAGGTCAAGAAACTCATTGCTGGACCCATGGTCTACATCTGCGACGAGTGCATTGACCTGTGCAATGAGATCATTGAAGAGGAACTGACCGAAGCCAGTACCTCCGAATTTGGTGAGCTACCCAAACCTCGTGAGATCTACGCATTCCTCGACGAATATGTCATTGGCCAGGAGTCGGCCAAGAAGTCACTCTCCGTTGCGGTGTACAACCACTACAAGCGGGTCCAGGCCGGGGCAAACCACAAGGGCAAAGAAGATTCCGTTGAGCTGGCCAAGTCCAATATCTTGCTGCTCGGCCCCACCGGGTCCGGTAAAACACTGCTAGCGCAAACATTGGCGCGCCTGCTCAATGTCCCCTTTGCCATCGCTGACGCCACTGCGCTCACTGAAGCCGGCTACGTGGGCGAGGACGTTGAGAATATTTTGCTCAAACTTATTCAGGCGGCCGAGTTTGATACCAAGCGTGCCGAAATGGGCATCATCTATATAGATGAGATCGACAAGGTTGCTCGCAAGAGCGAAAACCCTTCGATTACCCGCGATGTTTCTGGGGAAGGTGTGCAGCAGGCCCTGCTGAAGATCCTGGAAGGCACAACAGCATCTGTTCCGCCACAGGGCGGTCGCAAGCACCCGCATCAAGAGTTCATCCAAATTGACACGACCAATGTGTTGTTCATTGTTGGAGGCGCCTTCGCCGGACTCGACAAAATAGTGGAACAACGCATGGGTAAAAAGAACCTCGGATTCACTTTCGATCTCGTGGAAGGTGGGCGGGCAGAGTTAACAGACGTCTCTGACGACCCGTTCTCCCATGTCATGCCGGAGGATCTGCTCAAGTTCGGCATGATTCCGGAGTTCATTGGTCGACTACCCGTGTTCACCTCGGTCAGCAAGCTTGATCGAGAAGCTTTGGTCGCCGTGCTGAGCGAACCGAAGAACGCACTGATCAAGCAGTATCAAAAACTCTTTGAATTAGACAACGTCGAATTGGAATTCAGTGAGGACTCACTCAATGAAATCGCCGACCTCGCCTTGCTGCGGGGAACAGGTGCACGTGGTCTGCGGGCGATCCTCGAAGAAGTACTCCTCAATGTGATGTATGAGGTGCCTAGCCGTGAGGATATTGGCAAGGTTGTGATCACCGCTGAGGTTGTACGCGACAGCGTCAATCCCACACTGGTTCCTCGTTCCGCGCCCAAGCGGGCACCGCGCGAAAAAACTGCTTAATCAGTAGCTAGCACAACGTCCGCGGTTAAGGACTGTGCTGCCGGATCAACAACTGTTG
The DNA here is from genome assembly GCA_021741845.1 of Candidatus Nanopelagicales bacterium. Lineage (GTDB taxonomy): Bacteria > Actinomycetota > Actinomycetes > S36-B12 > S36-B12 > UBA4592. Next base: position 8,905 of record JAIOWY010000037.1, on the reverse strand, counting down.
CAAATTCCTGGATGGATCCCGCGGCGACCAGGTCGGACTGAGCGAGGACAAGATTCGCAATCATGGACTCGGTTCCGGTGAAAGTCGCCAGGGACACGACCGCCCGCATGGAAAGTTTCGCTTCTGATTTCGCCTTACGAACAATACGCAGGGCCTCGTTCGCATTATCGAGTAGATCCGTGTTGACCGAGGTGTTTGTGAGAGTTAATTCGCCGGCGGTGGGCCAGGCTTGTCGATGCACCGAACCCCCGCGGAACCAGGACCAGGTCTCCTCCGTGGTGAACGGAAGGAATGGTGCAAACAGGCGAAGGAGTGTGGTGAGCGCTAGGTAGAGGGCGCTTTGGGCACTGGCTGAATTGACGCCATCGGTCTCACCATAAGCCCGCTCCTTGACCAGTTCAACGTAGTCGTCGGTGAACTCCCAAAAGAATGCCTCAGCGATATCCAGCGCTTTGGCGTAATTGAAGTCCTCAAATGCGGCGGTCGCTGAAGCGACAGTGTCCGCGAGGCGCTGGAGCATGGCCTGATCAACGGGATCGGTCACGGTGGCTAGGTCGCCAGAGTTTGTAATGGTCAGCACAAACTTCGTGGCATTGAGAATCTTGATCGCTAAGCGGCGGCCAATTTTCATTTGACCAACGTCAAAAGCAGTATCGGTGCCGGGTCGACCCGAGGCGGCCCAATAGCGCACCGCATCTGAGCTGTATTCGTCCAACATGTCCATGGGCGTCACCACATTGCCCTTGGACTTACTCATCTTTTTGCGGTCAGGGTCCAGGATCCACCCCGAGATCGCTGCATGGGACCAGGGGAGTTCATTGTTTTCCAAGTGGGCGCGCACGACAGATGAAAACAGCCAGGTGCGAATAATTTCGTGAGCCTGGGGGCGCATGTCCATGGGGAACACCCGATTAAAGAGGTCGTTATCGCGCTCCCAACCGCCTGCAATGTGCGGTGTGAGTGAGCTCGTTGCCCAGGTGTCCATGACATCGGGGTCACCCATGAACCCACCGGGTTGATTGCGTTGGTCCTCGGTGTATCCGGGTGGGCAGTCGCTGCTCGGATCAATGGGCAGGAGGTCTTCAGCTGGCGTAATGACGGAGTTGTACTCAGGGTTGCCGTCCGCGTCCAGTGGGTACCACACCGGAATGGGAACACCAAAGAATCGTTGACGAGACACCAGCCAGTCACCGTTCAAACCCTCGACCCAATTTTCATAGCGAACCAGCATGTGGGCGGGGTGCCAGGTGAGCTCCCGGCCGCGGGCCAACAGTTTTTCGCGTAACTCGGGATTTCGGCCGCCATTGGTGAGGTACCACTGTCGGGTAGTGACAATCTCGAGCGGCTTGTCGCCTTTTTCAAAAAACTTCACCGGATGGGTGATGGGCTTGGGTTCGCCGTCCATGTCCCCGGACTCGCGAAGCACCTCCACCATGGTCGCCTTGGCCGTGAAACTCGTGGCACCGGCAATGGCGGCAAAACGATCACGCCCGGATTTGGTAGTGATCCACGACGGAATCTCGCTGGTGACCCGGCCATCCCAGCCAATGATCGGACGGGTTGGTAGTTGTAACTCGCGCCACCAGGTGACGTCGGTCAAGTCACCGAAGGTGCACACCATGGCAATACCCGAACCCTTGTCCGGGTCCGCCAAGGTGTGTGCGACAACCGGAACCTCAACACCAAAGACGGGGGTAACCACGGTGGTGCCAAAGAGTGGTTGGTATCGGGGATCATCTGGGTGGGCAACGAGGGCAACGCAGGCGGCCAGTAATTCGGGTCGAGTGGTCTCAATGAACACTTTCTCCGTCGGTGAATCTGATCGACCGAACCCAATCCGGTGGTAGGCGCCGGGGCGTTCGCGATCCTCGAGCTCGGCTTGGGCCACCGCGGTGCGGAAGGTGACGTCCCACAACGTTGGAGCTTCTGCCTGATAGGCCTCACCGCGGGCAAGATTGCGCAGGAAGGCCAACTGGCTTGTGCGTTGTGCCGTGCGGTCAATTGTTTGGTAGGTCTGATCCCAGTCAATGGATAGACCCATGCGGCGCCACAGGTCCTCAAAAACAACTTCGTCCTCGACTGTGAGGTGCTCACATAATTCAATGAAGTTACGTCGAGAGATGGGTAGTTGCTTCTTGGGGTCAGGATTCTCCGGCGGAGTGAAACGGGGGTTGTACGGCAGACTGGGGTCGCATCGAACACCAAAATAATTCTGTACCCGACGCTCGGTGGGTAGCCCGTTGTCATCCCAGCCCATGGGGTAGAAGACCTCAAAGCCGCGCATCCGCTTATAGCGAGCAATGCAGTCGGTGTGTGTATAGCTGAAAACGTGGCCAACATGCAGTGAGCCACTGACGGTGGGTGGCGGAGTGTCAATCGAAAAGACCTGATCGCGGGTCTTGGTTCGGTCAAAGGTGTAGATCCCCTGCTCATTCCAGATCTGAGACCACTTCGCCTCAATGCCCTCGAGGGTTGGTTTCGCGGGGACCTGGGCGTGCTGGGGACTGGACATGGTTCCGAAGTCTATTGACCCTGGTCTGGGGTGAGATCCCTAGACTGCCACGGTGGCGGTTACAGACATTGACCAATTGTGGCGGGAACTCGAAGCACGGTGGCCGGAGAACATTCTCGAACCCTCGCTCACCCGAATGGCTTCGGTCGCGGAGCTTCTTGACAACCCACAACTCACGTATCCGGTCATTCAGATTGCCGGCACGAATGGCAAGAGTTCCACCGCCCGCATGGTCGAATCACTTTTGCGTTCCTTTGGGTTGCGTACTGGACTCTTTACCTCCCCCCACCTCACTGATCCGCGCGAGCGCATCTGTCTGAACGGGGAGCCGATCCCCCAGGAGCGGGTTCTCGAAACGTGGAATGAGATTGCCCCGTTCATTGACGTGGTGGATCGCAATTCGGTCGCCGATGGTGGCCCACCACTGTCGTACTTCGAGGCGCTCACGATCCTCGCGTACTCGGTATTTGCTGATGCCCCGGTAGACGTCGCCATCATGGAGGTCGGTCTCGGTGGCGGTTGGGATGCCACCAGCATTTGTGTCCCTGCGGTGGCGGTGATCACCCCCGTAGATCTGGATCATCAAGATTATCTGGGGGAGACGATAGAGCTCATTGCTTCGGAGAAGGCCGGAATTATTGCCCGGGCGAGTGCCGCAGTTCTGGGGCCGCAGCACCCGGACGCAGCGCGCGTGCTGGTAGAGGCGTGTGCCCAAGCTGGTGTGATTCCGGCGCGGTTCGCCGTGGAGTTCGGCATCAACTCCCAGGACCTCGCTGTGGGTGGGCAGTTGTTGTCGCTCAAGGGTTTGCGCGGGGAGTACCCCGATATTTTCCTGCCGCTGTGGGGTGAGCATCAAGGAGTGAACGCCGCGACCGCATTAGCCGCCTGTGAATCATTCCTCGGAGCGGCGAGTTCCGAGCCCTTAGATCGTGATGTGGTGCAGGAGGGATTTGCCACCACGGTTGTTCCAGGCCGGTTGCACATTATTCGCACTGGTCCCACGGTGTTGGTGGACGTCGCACACAATCCACATGGCGCTCGTTCACTCCGTGGCGCTCTGGAAACCTCCTTCGATTTCCGTGGAGTAATTGGAGTGGTTGGAATACTGGCGGACAAAGATGCCACCGGTTTCTTGGAAGAGTTGGCGCCGGTTATTCAACATTTAGTGGTGACCGAGCCGCACTCAACTCGCGCCCTACCAGCCGCAGACCTCGCTCGCATCGCGCGCGGGATCCTTGGCGACAATGCGGTGAGCATCGCGCATTCACCCGGTGAGGCCCTGGACCACGCGATCGCCCTGGCGGATCAAACAGGGGAATACTCGGGAACGGGCGTTGTTGTCACCGGTTCCGTAGTTTTAGTGGGAGATGTCTTGCGTGCGGTCGGAGGTGTCGAGTAACCATGCGAGTTTTGGGATCCAGTGTGCTGGCCCTCGAAGCCATTGTCGTGTTGTTGGCCATCCCTATTGCCATCAATAATTCCGGGGTTTCCGCTGGATTAGCGCTCGCGGTGGGATTCACCGTTGCCCTGCTTATGTTGCTCACGATCGGGATTATCACCAAACCAGTCGCCATACCTATTGGCTGGACGCTGCAAGGTGTCACTATTGCTTCGGGTTTCGTGGTCCCCACCATGTTCGTGATTGGGGGAGTCTTTGCCCTGCTGTGGTACTTCGCAGTGCGCAATGGTCAGCGAGTTGATCGGGCACGGGAGTTGGGTAACACAGCTGACTAGACAACCTCTACCATCACGTACTGAATGACCTTCACTATTTCCTGCGACTCCAAGGAGCACACATGTCTGAACGCACTCTCGTATTAATTAAGCCCGACGGCGTTGCCCGCGGTTTGATTGGTGAGGTGGTGGCTCGCATTGAGCGCAAGGGATTCACCTTCGCTGCCCTCGAGTTACGAACGGTCAGCGTTGAGGTCGCCCAGGAGCACTACGGCGAGCACAAGGACAAGCCATTCTTTGCGGATCTCGTGGCATTCATTACTGGTGGGCCACTCGTTGCCGCCGTCATTGAAGGGCCCGACGCTATTTCACAGTGGCGCACCATGATGGGTGCCACCAACCCCGTGTCAGCAACTCCGGGAACCATTCGTGGCGACCTTGCCACGGAAATGCAAAATAACGTCACCCATGGTTCAGATTCCCCCGAGTCTGCTGCGCGGGAAATCGCCCTGTTCTTCCCTGGCCTGAGCTAGTACGGCTCAGTCATGGCGGTCAAGCAACTCGCGTCCGGGTTGACCGCAGGTGTTGCCACCGCCGTTGCCGCTCGGGGCGAGAGTTTGGTGCCCTGGCCAGATCGTGTTCGGTCGCTCTTCCCCGGAGTTGTCGGCAGCGTTGCTGCTCTGTCCACCCTGGTCGTGGCCACCGTTCCGCGACTCACGCCACGTCACGTGCCACTGATTGCCCTCGGTGCCGCATCGGTCGGCGCCGTGGGGTGGCGCATCGGGAAGAGGAAACTCAGTGAGATCGAAGTTGAGGGGGCAACCCTGGATCCGGGTTTGTCGGACCCGCCCACCTCTGAACTGGTCAGTGGTGGTCCCGGCTCAGCGGTTGAGTACTCCACGCTCAGCCGTGAAGGGGCTCGGTTTGTTCACAGCGTGACCAATAACGATCATCTGGTCAGCATTCCTAGGACACAGGAACCAATACGCGTTTTTGTCAGCGTCCAGCAGGGTGCTTCGATTGATGATCGCGTTGGTTTGGCACTTGCGGAACTGCATCGAACCGGTGCCTTTGATCGCGCCCACCTACTCATTCAGTCACCGGCGGGTTCCGGGTATGCGAACTCAACTCCGGTTGATGTTCTAGAAATACTGAGTGGCGGTGACTGTGCGAGCGTTGTTGTCTCCTATGGATTGCTGCCTAGTTTTCTGTCACTGACGTCGGTGACATTTGCTGGGGAAACACAGCGCGCATTACTGGTTGCCATCAATGCTGAGTTGGATACTCGCGAACGTCACGGTCACTCCGTACCCCAGGTCTTGCTCTATGGAGAGAGCTTGGGTGCGCGGGTACAACAGTATGCGCTGCCATTGGGGCTGGTTGATCTTGATCGCTTCCACATTTCCCGAGCACTCTGGGTGGGAACACCCGGCGGATTCAGCGCCGACGGGTTTCATCAATTGTGTTCCGCTGACTCGGTCACCATGGATCGGCCCGAACAAGTGCCACCGGGAGTAGATGCGCGCGTGTGGTTCCTCGAACACGACGGCGATCCGGTGGTGCGGTTCCGGCCGGACCTGTGGTGGACTCCACCACCGTGGCTCACACAACAGCCTCGCGGGCGCAATATCCCGGAGTCCATGTCCTGGAAACCAGGCATCACCTGGGCGACCGTGCTCGTAGACACGATCTTTGCCACGCATGTCACGCCGGGCGACTTTCAGAGCTGGGGGCACGACTATCGGGCTGATTTGGGGGAGATCGCTGCCCGCGCATTCGGGTTTACCCCGGACCCGCAGATCATGGACCAATTGCAGGCAGCCCTGCGCACCTATGAGGTTGCCCGCGCCCAAAGGGTGCTGGCCACCCCCTGAGGGCTACCATTAGTCAACATCCTTCGGGCATTCGTGCCCGGGGGATATCGTGTCCCTTCCCCGACCGATTGGAGGCACCAGCATGAGTTTCGCCGCCAGTACGTCCTTTGTCGGTCGCGATATGGCTGTGGACCTCGGCACGGCCAACACCTTGGTCTACGTCCGCGGGCGGGGAATTGTCCTGAACGAGCCGTCCGTGGTCGCCATCAACAACACGACCGGTGGAATTCTGGCCGTTGGTTCCGAAGCCAAGCAGATGATTGGTCGGACCCCCGGCAATATTGTGGCTATTCGGCCGCTCAAGGACGGTGTGATCGCGGACTTCGACACCACCGAGCGCATGCTTCGATACTTCATACAGAAAGTGCACCGTCGTCGTCACTTAGCCAAGCCGCGCTTGATCGTGTGTGTTCCGTCAGGTATTACCGGTGTCGAACAACGTGCGGTCAAAGATGCGGGCTACGCGGCCGGTGCGCGCAAAGTGTTCATCATTGAAGAACCCATGGCGGCGGCTATTGGTGCGGGACTTCCTGTGCACGAAGCAACCGGAAACATGGTTGTGGACATTGGTGGTGGTACCTCAGAGGTAGCCGTTATTTCCTTAGGTGGAATCGTGACCAGTCTCTCCGTGCGCGTTGGCGGAGACGAACTCGACAACGCGATCATTCAATACATTAAGAAGGAGTACTCACTCCTTCTGGGTGAGCGGACCGCTGAGGAAATTAAGTTAGCCATTGGCTCTGCTTTCCCCATGCCTGACGAGCCTCATGCGGAAATCCGCGGCCGTGACCTCATCACTGGCTTGCCGCGAACCATTGTGGTGTCCGCGGAGGAAATTCGTCGGGCAATTGACGAGCCGGTGAATGCGATTGTTGACGCCGTGAAAGCAACTCTGGATCGCACGCCACCGGAGTTATCCGGTGACATCATGGATCGCGGAATTGTTTTGACAGGTGGCGGTGCGCTTCTCACCGGCTTAGATGAACGACTACGCCATGAAACCGGCATGCCGATTGTCATTGCTGATCGCCCCCTCGATTGTGTGGCATTGGGTTCAGGCAAGTGTGTTGAAGAATTCGATGCTCTGCAGCAGGTACTTGTTTCTGAACCGCGCAGGTAACCATGCTGTCCCGCCGCACAAAGCTGGTGCTCGCGACTCTCCTCGTCGCCTCACTCACATTTGTGATTCTTGATCTGCGCGGTGGTGACGGTCCCTTCTCGAGTGCCCGTGCGGCGATCAGTTCCATTCTGGGCGGTGTGCAACGTGGCGCGGCCACGGTTTTTTCACCCATCACGGGATTCAGTGAGTGGTGGAGCACCCAAGTTGACCAATCAGGGCAAATCAGAATCCTGTCGGAGGAAAACTCCCAGTTGCGCTCTGAATTATTAAGTGCGGAAAATGACATTGCGCGCGCTGCGGAACTCGACGCCTTGCTCCGCGTTGCCAGTGTGGGGCGCTATCGCGTTGTACCGGCTGAAGTTATTGCAGTGGGCAGTGTGCAGGACTACTCCTGGACGGTCACCATTGACGCCGGCACGCTGGACGGTGTTGAAGAGGACATGACGGTGATCAACGGCGACGGTCTGGTGGGTCGAGTTTTGAAGGTGTACAACAGCACGGCCACCGTTGTTCTCTTGGTCGATCCGTCCTCTTCTGTCGGTGGCCGGGTGGCAGGTTCCCAGGAAATCGGCATTGTGTCGGGTACCGGACGCCAGAATTCACTGCAGTTTCAACTCCTCGATCCGCTCGGAAAAGTGGAATCAGGCGATGCCATTGTCACCTTCGGATCTAAGGACGGCCGCCCGTACGCGCCAGGCCTACCCATTGGCGAGGTCGTCGATGTCTCCGGTACAGCGGGCGCGCTCGCTCGAGTTGCCACGGTGATGCCCTTTGCTGACGTTTCACAACTCAGTGTGGTCGGAGTCGTGGTGCGTCCACCGCGGGAAGATCCCCGTGACTCGGTGCTTCCCAGCCGACCGGCACCGGTGGTGAGTCCGTCTCCCGCCGCCGACGATCCCGCATCGAATCCACAAGATGACACTGAGGCTGAGCCACAGGAGCAGGAAACGGCAGCGACCCCGGTCCCGAGTGACGGCGAGTAGGTCCTGACATGGTTTTCCGACAGGGCGTGTTCATTGGTACGTGTGTTTTCCTCGCGGTCGTTGTGCAGCTCACTCTGCTCAGTCGCCTTGGACTACCCGGAGCCACCCCGGATCTCGTGGTGGTGACCGTGGTGGCCCACGCGCTGGCCCTGGGGCCGCTACCGGGGGCGAGCGCCGGATTCGCCGCGGGTGTGCTCGTGGATCTCTCACCTCCCTCGGACACTTTGGTGGGGGTGAACGCGATCATCTATCTGGTGATCGGGTTCATTGCCGGCTACTGGGTGGACCCGCGGGATCGCACCCTGCCGATCATGGCGGCCATTGCGGCGCTCAGTACCGGTGCCGCCGCGCTGAGCACCGCGACGGCAGACACGCTGCTCGGTGGCAGCAATGTCAATTGGTCGGAGGTGCCCGGGATCACGCTCAGTGCGGCCCTGTACGGGTTGCTGCTGGCCGGGGTGGTGATCCCGCTGGTGGGGTTGACTAGTCGGAAAATTGTGCCGGAAATGTCCGTTTAGTAGGGAACTCCGGGGCCTTGGGCGGCGTCAGATAGCCGGTGCGGGCCCACCCGGACAGTCCTCTAGGCAGGGATCCGCGCATAATGGAGTCTGAGCTGATGCGGTCCACCGCAGGGCTGGACCGAGGCCACGGACGTGGGCACACCGGAGGGTAAGGAGGGTGCGTGACTGACCGTACGAATCTCCGACGCGCGATCCTGGGTATTTTGGTGTTCTCGCTGGTC
>JAIOWY010000036.1:0-14139 GCA_021741845.1 Candidatus Nanopelagicales bacterium | reverse complement strand
CCTCGGCTAACCCCTGGGCCTCCTCAACGACGTCACGAACTGTGTCCGCTTGGACCGCGGCTTGTGCTTCGAGCCAGTAGTGCTCCAAGGTCACGTCTCCGGGAATCATTCGTGCATTGTCACGGTGAACAGTAGTGAGCACCACCCCTATGCCTCACCTGTGGACAACCATCGCGCACAACATCTGTTTAGAACCCTCCGCCGTGGGCATAACGACTGTAGACAACTTCATACAGGCTCTTCCCCGTGCAGTTATCCACACTCTGCATTCAGCCTTGACGATGGCGTGTTCCGTGAGCACATAATGCAATCGGTACTCAACGCAAGCAAACACACGCAGATGTATGCATGACGAGACAGGAAGAACCATGACCGACCCACTGGTCCCCCACTGGGACACCGCGAATACTCAGGACAGTGAGCCCAGCAGCGCTCCCACATTGACCCTCCTTCAGGGAGGACGCGCTGACGAGCAATTGGCGTTACCACTGCAATGGCATATTGCGCCGGGAGTCCCGGGGGTGCGTCCACTTCCCACGCCACCCACTCCGCCCGGCGTTTCGAAGGGTCGTGGCCTACCAAGTCACATTGAGGTGATCAACGACCAGGGTCTGACCGCATCGGTGCCCCATCCCATTACCTGGGCGAGCCACATGGCGCGCATGGTTTTTGAAGTCGGATGTGGTGAGCGCCCAGCAAGCCAGTTAAACAAGTGGGTCAGTCGTGAGACCTTAACAATCTTGGCTCTCCGGGGACAAAGTTATGCGCGTCACCCCGCGACGCGGGCACAAAAAGGCATGTCCCGGTTACGCAAAGTGAGTGGTGTCCGGGCTATGCAAGTGGCACCCGGAATCATTGAGAGCAGCGCTGTCTTGGTGGGCTCAGCTAGGTCCCACGCAATCGCCATGCGCATGGAAGCCCAGGGTAATCAGTGGGTCTTGACAGCGATTGAAATGCGGTAGGCCTAGCGTGCCGACTTTCGATTCGCTCGCTCAGCACGTCGCCGTTCCGCACGAGATGCATTGGGATCGACCTCAACGATCTCCGCGCTGGCGTTATCCACATCACTGTGCACCACACCACCGTCTTCTGCTGGCGCGGAGTACTCCAGGTGCGCCGGACGCTCTGGGGTTAGTCCCTTAGCTGAAATCTCTGGCGTAGCGAGCAGCCCAGTGGCTACCTTCAACCCGTCAATCGCCTCGGCGGTTTCTTCCGATACTTCTGGCTTGACCTGAACCTCCACGTGGAATAGGTATCCCACCGTCTCTTCCTTGATGGAATCCATCATGGCGACAAACAGGTCGTAACCCTCCCGCTGATACTCAATAAGTGGATCACGCTGAGCCATGGCTCGTAAGCCGATGCCGTCGCGCAAATAGTCCATTTCGTAGAGGTGTTCGCGCCACTTACGATCCAGCACAGACAGAATCACCCGCCGTTCCAATTCGCGGGTTACTTCCTCACCTAACTCCGCCTCACGCCGGTCATACGCTTCCTCGGCATCGGCGGTCAGTTCCGCTTTCAACAGATCCGCGCTCAACCCGCTGACACTGCCACCGGACTCTTCCACGATCTCGTCCAGAGTGATCTGCACCGGATAGAGCTGGCGCAGCGCGTCCCACATGCGGTCGAGGTCCCACGACTCTGGATATCCATCAGATGTCGCTACATCAACATAGCTATTGACGGTTTCGCGGAGAAATTCCCGAACCTGCTCGTGAATGTCTTCCCCTTGCAGAACCCGGCGTCGTTCATCGTAAATAACTAAACGCTGGCGGTTGAGGACATCGTCATATTTGAGAACGTCTTTACGGATTTCAAAGTTTTGTGCTTCAACTTGGCTCTGTGCCGAGCGAATAGCATTCGACACCATTTTGGCCTCAATGGGGACATCGTCGGGGACATTGAATCGACGCAAAAATGCGTCGACCATGTCTGACTTGAACAAGCGCATGAGGTCGTCTTCGAGTGAAAGATAGAACTGGGATTCACCAGGATCACCTTGGCGACCAGAACGTCCCCGAAACTGGTTATCAATCCGGCGAGATTCATGGCGCTCGGTGCTCAGCACGTAGAGGCCACCGAGGGCAACAACTTCCTCATGTTCATTCTTGACCGCCGCTTCCGCCGCTGCGATCGCCGTTTTCCATGCGGCTTCATACCCTTCGGGATCCTCCACCGGATCAATTCCCTTGCGCGCCAAATCCATGGCGGCCAATGCTTCCGAATTACCACCGAGCATGATGTCGGTTCCGCGACCGGCCATATTGGTCGCCACGGTGACCGCGCCTTTACGCCCGGCCATGGCGACAATGGCCGCTTCCCTCTCATGCTGCTTAGCATTGAGCACTTCATGCGGGATGCCATTCTTTTTCAGCATGGAGGACAGTTCCTCGGACTTGTCAACACTGGTGGTGCCAATCAGAATCGGCTGCCCCGTGGCATGACGCTCAACAATGTCCTCAAGAACGGCGGAATACTTGGCATCGCGGGTGCGATAAATCAGATCCGCATTGTCAATACGAACCATGTCGCGGTTGGTGGGAATCGGGACGACACCTAGGTTGTAGATCTGATTGAACTCTGCCGCCTCGGTCATGGCTGTTCCGGTCATGCCCCCTAATTTTTCGTAGAGGCGGAAAAAATTCTGCAGTGTCACGGTCGCCAGTGTCTGGTTCTCCGCCTTGATTTCCACGCCCTCTTTGGCTTCAATCGACTGATGCAACCCTTCGTTGTATCGGCGACCCTTCAAAATACGACCCGTGTGTTCGTCGACAATTACGACCTCGCCGTCCATGACAACGTAGTCGCGATCCTTCTTAAATAGCTCCTTGGCCCTGATCGCATTATTGAGGTAGCCGACCAGTGGGGTATTCACCGTGTCATACAGGTTGTCGATACCCAGTTCGTCTTCAACGACATCGATCGCAGATTCCAACACGCCAACGGTCTTCTTCTTTTCGTCGACTTCGTAGTGTTCCTCGCGATTGAGCTTACGAGCTAAACGAGCGAACTCGCCGTACCAATCGGTCGCTTGATCCGCAGGACCGCTGATAATCAACGGGGTGCGGGCCTCGTCAATGAGAATGGAGTCCACCTCGTCCACGATCGCGAAGAAGTGGCCGCGTTGCACCATTTCCGTGGCGCTCCACGCCATGTTGTCACGCAGATAATCAAAACCGAATTCGTTATTCGTGCCGTAGGTGATATCGGCGGCGTAGGCATCCCGGCGCTGCGCCGAGGACATGTTGTTGACAATTGTTCCGACACTGAGACCAAGGAATCGGTGGACGCGTCCCATCCATTCGGAGTCGCGCTCCGCGAGGTAGTCATTCACCGTGACAACGTGTACACCCTTACCGGCAATCGCATTGAGGTAGGCGGGCAGAGTGGCGACCAGGGTCTTGCCTTCACCGGTGCGCATTTCTGCGATATTGCCCAGGTGCAATGCCGCGCCACCCATGATCTGAACGTCGTAATGGCGCTGTCCCAGGGTGCGTTTGGCTGCCTCGCGAACAGTGGCAAATGCTTCCGGCATGAGGTCATCCAGACTCTCCCCGTCAGCGAAGCGCTGGCGGAATTCGTCGGTCAGTGCGCGGAGTTCCTCGTCGGTCAAGTCAACGAAATCGGCTTCAATGGCGTTGACGGCGCGCGAGATTCCTTCCAACTTGCGGAGTGTTTTTCCCTCACCCGCACGAAGGATCTTGTCGAGAACACCCACGGTGAGACCTTCCAGAAGTAACGATTGGATAAAGACAGCAACCGCCATGGTAGTTCCCGCCCCGCTATCCACAGCACAGACCTTCCCCCTAGGCACCGTGTCCGGGCCCGAGCCATGCTGGTCCATGGGTTCCGTGCTGGGAGATATCGCCGATCTTGTCTTGGCCCGCCGCTGTCTGGGCTGCGAGATTGCCCCCACGTTGCTGTGCAGCACCTGCCGACTGAGCATGCTCGGGCACGCTCAGATTGCCCGTGATCTTCGATTTGAGGACGTATCGGCGCACCTGCGCCTGCCCCTCGCCGTCGCCCACACCTATGCCCCACCCATGAGTGCTCTGCTCTATCGGTATAAGGACAACCAAATACCGGCACTCGCCCACTTCCTCGCCGAGGTGCTAGTGGGCGCACTCGATCTCCTTGCCACCCACACCGGTCAATCCCGCGAGAACATCACGGTTGTCCCTGTCCCTTCACGACGCGGGTCACAACGTCAGCGTGGCTTTGACCACATGGCGCTGATTGCGCGGTCACTGCAGCGGTATGGAATTGCACATGCACCCGTACTCCAAGACACGCGACGAACGGGACGTTCAAAAACCTTGAATATTTCCCAGCGACGCCTCGCGAGCGACCAAGCATTTGCTCTGCGCGACACCCCGGCGTTTCGCACACTGGGGACTCGTCCGGTCATGGTTATTGACGATGTCACAACGACAGGTGCCACCTTGCATGAAGCCACGGAAACCCTGTTAATGGCTGGAGTTCACGTCACCGCCTGCGCGAGTATTGCCGGTTCCCGGCGAAAGCATTAACCCGGATACGCCGGGGCTGCGCCGGTGATTCGTTCAATCCACAGTCCCGTTGAGTTCTCGTAGACCTTGCCGTCAGCGGAGGCAATCAACGTGGGTAGACCCGGTGCAGCCGCGATAGTCACCGGATCCTCCGGCGAACCTTGGGCAATCACTTCCCCTCGACTCAGATCAATTTCATAACCCTGCAGCGCACCAGCACTTTCACTACCGATCACAGCCACCGTGTTGGCACTGGACCACGCGACATCAATCACATCCGTTAACTTTGATTCGATGCGAATCGGCTCCTGCAAGGAAATTCGAGTGATGTTAGCCGCCGAAGGTCGGGTGACACGGACCATCACAACATTAGAACTCACTCCATTATCGACAATCGCAACAGCTCGAGTTCCATCGCGCGATGGATAAATTCCTACCACTCGATCCGTGTCGGCCAAACCAACAATCTCAATCGGGAAAATATCGCCATTGGATGCCATGGAGAACACCCGTCCGAGTACATCGACCAACCAAATTGTTGTTGATCCGTCGTAGGATACCGTGATCGCTGAGTCACCATTGGGACGCTGAACCACGGGTGACCCAATAATGGTGCGCGATTGAGACATGGCCCCGGTGGAGTCCAGCACGGTGACTTGCCCACTGTCCTGGGCGACCGCCGTCTGAACTATCTCGAGGTCTGTGGTGCCCAGAGCCCCGGGCACCGCGAAGTTGCCCTCCGGAGTGAGTCGGACCAGCCCATTGGAGGTGGCCACAAAACCGTGGGACCCGGTCGGCAGGCCGCCGGGGTCAACCGACGGCCATAAATCCCGCGGCTGAGGATTGGGGGCACCGGGAACCAGGAGCGGTGCGCCTCCGGACAAAATTTCCACACTTTGAATTTCCGGCAACTGCCTTAAGGTCCACACAATTTGCTGGGACATGGCAATCCGAGCATTGTCATTGGCTAACTGCACGGACTGACCCAAACTCACTCGAGCCACACCACCGTCAATGGTGACCGCATCAATGGCCAAACCAACCCCGGCGGGGAAACCAGTCCGCACCGCGGGCTGCAGCCATTCATTGGGTCCGGCAATGAGCCGTTGCATCAAGGTGGTGGGGAGCGCTGGGCCAATGACGGGCACCAAGCGTGGATCTGGGACCAAGGTGTCAAAGCTGGGATTAAAGAAGTAGACCGAATAACTGCGATATGCACGGCTCACATCAAAGGACGAGAGGAGGAGCCCATTCGGAGGTTGGTTAATGCGCCACTCACCACCGCGTTGGGTGAGAAAGAAGCTGGTTCGTAAATCGGTCCCCGGCGATTCGACGCTATAGCGGCCTATCTCCGAGATTCGCCCGCTCATGGAGGCGCTCATCAACACTGCCGCGCCCGCTTCCACCAATGTGGGTAAGCCGTCGTAGACCGACACACCGGACGAGGGTGACCACGTCTCGGCAGCCTCTCGGGTCAAGTAGGTCCGCGCCACTGCATGATCACCGTCAAAGGAAGCCGAGGCATCGAGGAAGCCCTGAACAATCTCGGTGGGGCTCATTCCCGGCTGCGGCGGACGGGCAATGACCCGAATGAATTGATCAGCAGACGTGTTAGACACCAATTGGCCTTGCTCAATAGGGCCGCTCGTGGGCACCTGGGCGATAAACGAGGTGGGCGCATTGGCGCACCCCGTGAGAACGAGGGACGCCACCACGAGCAGGAGTACCGTGCGCATACGGGTCATAGGTGACCTCCCCGCCAATGAGCATCCCCTGGGCTGCCCGGTTCCAGCATGCCATGGGGTGCGGGTTCGATCACCGAGGACTCGATCACGGTTGATTCCCGCGGCACCTCGCTGTCCATGTCTTCAAAGAGCGCCAACGCTGGCCCGTCGATCGAACCGCCAATGACGCGCGGCAAGGTCAATCGGAAGCAGGCACCATGCCCTGGCTCACCCCATGCCTCTAACCACCCTGCATGCAGCCGGGTGTCTTCTAAGGCAATGGCCAGACCCAATCCCGTTCCACCCGTGGTGCGTGCCCTCGCTTTATCTGCTCGCCAAAAACGACTAAAAACCAAACTTGCCTCACCTGGGTGAAGTCCGACTCCAAAATCACGAACGGTGACCGAAATCGCGGACTCGTTGCCCGCTAATTCGACAACCACACCGAGTTCATTTGCATGCTCGATCGCATTGTCTAGCAAATTGCGCATCACACGATCAATGCGACGCGGATCGCATTCCACGAGGCACGGCTTTTCATAAGCAGCGAAACGCACTCTGAGATTATTTCGGGCAGCGAGTGGCTCACTCGCGACAATAATGCGCTCAACAAGAGCTACCAGATCAACCCGCTCAACATCGAGGACAGCGGCTCCAGCATCGAAACGACTGATTTCCAAAAGGTCTACCAGAAGGGCTTCAAATCGGTCCAACTGAGTCTGCAGCAATTCCACCGATCGAGCGGTGGACGCATCAAATGCGCCGCGATCCTCATACATCACATCTGCAGCCATTCGAATGGTGGTAAGTGGAGTGCGCAGTTCATGGGACACATCGGAAACAAACCGCTGCTGGAGTTGGGAGAGTTCCTCCAGTTGTCGAATCTGGGTCGCCAAGCTCTGGGCCATGTCATTAAATGATCGGGCTAACTGAGCTAGGTCATCTTCCTTCTTCACCTGCATGCGCTCGGAGAGTTTGCCGGAACTAAAGCGCCGGGCAATACGCGCAGCCTCGCGAACCGGAACCACCACTTGACGGGTCACCAGGAGTGCAACCACGGCGACCAAAATAACCAACACAATCCCCGTTCCCACCACGGAGCTGGACACCAGATCCAGGGTTTCCTGCTCCTGCTCTAATGGAAAGAGGTAATAGAGTTCATAAGGTCCCACTGTGGGGACTGTCAGCGGCGCTCCGACAATGAGACCGGGTGTGACCCGACCATCAAGAAAGTTGATCGGCGAAAACGTCCACGACTGTCGCTTATTTTTTTGGATTGACTCGCGCAGGTCAACAGGAATACTGCTGACTGCCACCAAGTTAGTGCCGCGCTCTGGTGCGTCGATTTGATTCCCTGAGGACAGTAAGAGCACTTCAAATGTGGCCGGCGAACCCGATCGTGAACCCAAAATGGTGACGACACTGTCCACCAAGCGGGCAGGCGAAGGAGTGGACGGTCCAGTGTTAGCGGCGTCAAGTAGTCGCTGTGCCTCCCCGAGACCGGCGCTTGCTTCACCAACAGATGACACTTCTTTGGCATCAAGAAGACCCGTTGTCACGCGAGAGAGCAATGAGAATCCCAAAACGGTCACCACGATCGAGCTCAGCACCACCGTTGATGCTGTGACACGGAAAAGGAGGGACCTACGCCAGATGCGACGCATCCAGCGAAATGGCGTAAAAATCGTGACAAAAAATTGGCGCATGATGATTCACCCGAGAATGCGCACGGATTACTGTGGCCCGGCCTTGTAACCAACCCCGCGCACGGTCAGGACTACTTCAGGCCGCTCCGGGTCATGTTCAATTTTGGAACGCAGCCGTTGCACATGCACGTTGACGAGTCGAGTGTCGGCTGAGTGACGGTACCCCCACACGTCTTCGAGGAGCGCTTCCCGCGTAAAAACCTGACCGGGCTTACGCGCCAAGCACACCAACAGGTCAAACTCGAGGGGTGTTAAGGAGAGGAGTTGCTCACCACGGCGCACGGTGTGCCCATTGACATCAATGGTCAGGTCGCCGATGGTGAGTTCAACAGGGGTGACGTCGTCGTTGCGCCGCATGCGCGCACGAATCCGCGCCACCAGTTCTTTGGGCTTGAATGGCTTAACAATGTAATCGTCTGCCCCAGACTCCAGCCCGACAACTACGTCAATGGTGTCACTCTTAGCAGTCAACATAACGACGGGTGTTCCCGATTCAGCACGAATGGCGCGGCACACCTCAATGCCGTCGCGCCCGGGCAACATCAAGTCCAGGAGCACAATGTCCGGCCGCGACTCCCGGAAAACGTGAATGGCCTCAGCGCCGTCGGCACAAAAGACCGGCTCAAATCCCTCACCCCGCAACACGATCCCCAGCATTTCCGCCAGGGCAAGGTCGTCGTCCACAACGAGCACGCGGCCGCGCGTGGCGCCTGTCGATCCGACTCCGGTAGGTACGGTCATGTACCTATGGTGTCACCTCGGGTGCGCCAATGAGTAAGAACACCGCCGCTGGGAGGTTATTGAGCGTGTGGGCGATCATGGGCGCCCCGAGGCCCCGGGTTTTCCACCGGGCCAGTCCCAGGGTGATCCCGATCGGAAGTAGCACCAATATTCGGGTGGGCTCGAGGTGAAAGAGCGAAAAAACAAGGGCGGTGATCACCACGACCCACAGTGGCTTTATCCCCCTTTTGGCCAATGACCCAAAGAGCAGTCCCCGAAAGGCCAATTCCTCCACGATAGGGGCGCCCACCGCAATGACCACCGCAAAGATAAAGACAGCGGCAAAGGGGCTCGAGTCCACCAAAACCTGGGCTGCTTCACCAGCAGCTGAATTGAAGTCGCCAACAATTGCCATGGTGATAACTGCGCCGATCCCCGCGAGGAACAAGCCGGCAACACCAAAGACCAACCCCCAACCAACATCGGACCAGCGCAGGATCACGCCTAAATCAATGCGCACACCATTTCCACGACGCCAGGTAATGAAAATCGGCCAGCCCGCCAACATCAACCAGGGCACGGTTCCCCCCACGAGAACGACCACCGCGACCGGCGCGTCCGTGAGGTACAGCGGCACCGCCACCACAGCGGTTAATGCCATGAACCCCACAATGGCAATGACGGCGTCCCAGATCCCCCAGCGCGGCCACCGGAGGGGAATTCCCGCCTGCACCGCATCCTGATAGGTGATCGGCATTCGGTTCAGGTTCTCGGGTGAATCCGTCACCTGCACAGTCGCCATGTGAAAAAGCCTAAGGGCGAGTGTCCATGACGGACACTCGCCCTAACGAGAGGCAAAACTATTTAGTAGCGGTAGTGATCTGGCTTGTAGGGGCCAGCCACGTCCACACCGAGGTACTCAGCCTGTGGCTTGGAGAGCTCGGTCAGGTGTACACCGAGTGCATCCAGGTGCAGTCGAGCCACCATTTCGTCCAAGTGCTTGGGCAGTACATGGACATCAAGTGAGTATTCATCACGCTTGGTGAACAACTCGATTTGAGCCAACACCTGGTTGGTGAATGAGTTGCTCATGACAAAGGATGGGTGACCCGTGGCGTTACCCAGGTTCAACAGACGACCCTCAGAGAGCATGATGATTGAGTGACCGTCAGCAAAGGTCCATTCGTCCACCTGCGGCTTGATGGTCTTGCGCTTGATACCAGGCAGTGCGGCGAGGCCAGCAATGTCAATTTCATTGTCGAAGTGACCGATATTGCCCACGATCGCCTGGTGCTTCATCTTGGACATGTGCTCGGCGGTGATCACGTCGTAGCAACCAGTCGCGGTAATGAAAATATCCGCCGTTCCCAGGACATCTTCCATCCGAGCAACCTGGTAACCGTCCATGGCTGCCTGCAATGCGCAGATCGGATCGATCTCGGTCACAATAACGCGAGCACCCTGGCCACGAAGCGAGTCAGCGGAACCCTTACCGACGTCGCCATAACCGGCAACAACTGCAACCTTGCCGCCAATAAGCGTGTCGGTGGCGCGGTTAATGCCGTCAACAAGTGAGTGACGACAGCCGTACTTGTTGTCGAACTTGCTCTTGGTGACCGAGTCGTTCACGTTGATGGCGGGGAAAAGCAGGGCGCCTTCACGGTGCATTTCGTAGAGGCGATGCACACCGGTGGTGGTCTCCTCGGTGACGCCAATGATTCCGTCAGCGATATTGGTCCACCGCTGCGGATCCTCGGTCAAAGTGCGGGCCAAGGTTTCGAGAACAACGGTGTACTCCTCGGAGGTGTCAGCATCTGGCTTGGGCACAACACCGGCGGCTTCGAATTCCTTACCCTTGTGCACCAGGAGCGTGGCGTCTCCACCGTCGTCCAGGATCATGTTGGGACCCTTGCCATCTGGCCACATCAGGATTTGCTCGGTGCACCACCAGTACTCCGGCAGGGTTTCACCCTTCCAGGCGTAGACCGGCACACCCTGGGGGTTGTCCACGGTGCCGTTCGGTCCGACGACAACCGCGGCGGCGGCGTGATCCTGGGTGCTGAAAATATTGCAGGATGCCCAGCGAACCTCTGCACCCAGTTCCACCAGGGTTTCAATCAGGACAGCGGTTTGCACGGTCATGTGCAGGGATCCGGTAATCCGAGCGCCAGTCAGTGGCTTGGACTGGCCAAACTGCTCACGCATAGCCATGAGACCGGGCATTTCATGCTCGGCTAGTCGGATTTCGTCGCGGCCGAATTCGGCCAAAGAGAGATCGGCAACCTTGTAATCAGGTGTGCCGTCTGCTTTGGTCACGGTCGATGTGGCGGACATTCAAGCTCCTCTGTGTAGATCTCGTTGCATCACGGCACAGGACATGCCAGTAATGACAATGGTGATGGGGATTCCACAACAAAAACCAGGGCTCCGGACGCGTGGTAGACCTAGTGTGCCAGATATTTCCCAGCATGCAGATCGTGACACCCCCCCTGGTGGAATTCCCGCCTGTTACACCGGTGCCGAACGGTCCAGATCAGGCTCCAGGAAGATGTACCGGGCGGTGGGCACCGCTGCCCGCAGGGCAGCCTCCGCGGAATCAATATCCGCGGCAATGGTGGCACCGGTGTCAGCGTGGTGAATGGCGATCTTGGCGGCGACCAGGAGTTCGTCGGGTCCCACATGGATGGTGCGCAGGTGAATAACCCGGTGGACGCCCTCCGATGCCTCCAGCGCGGCACGAATGGCCGCGACCTCCTCCGGTAACGCACTTTCCCCCACCAGCATGGCGGTCATTTCGATGGCGAGGAAGACCGCAATCACAACCAAGAGCGTTCCAACACTCATGGCACCCACGGCATCGAAGCGTCCATCGCCGGTAATAACGGCAGCGCTCACACCGAATAAGGCAAAGAACAGACCGGCTAAGGCACCGGCGTCTTCCAGCAAAATGACCGGTAACTCCGGCTGGCGGGAGTCTCGAATAAAGCCGAAGAGTGAGCGACGACCGCGGGCACGATTAGCTTCCCGGATGGCCGTGCGGAATGAATAACTCTCCAATCCGATAGCGACAAGAAGCACAAGAACGGCGATCCACCAGTCATTCAGTGGCTCAGGATGTTGCCATTTATGGAAACCCTCGTACAGGGAAAACAACCCACCGACAAGAAACAGCACAATCGCGACAATGAATCCGTACACATATCGCCGACGACCGTAACCAAATGGGTGCTGAGAGTCTGCCGGTTTTTGAGCTCGCTTATTTCCCACCAAGAGCAAGATCTGATTCCCTGAATCAGCCACACTGTGAATTGCTTCGGAGAGCATGGACGAGGACCCAGTGAACGCAAATGCAATGAATTTACTGACGGCGATTCCCAGGTTTGCGATCAAGGCGGCAATAACAGCCTTGATACCACCTTCGGTGCTCACGCGAAACCTACTGCCGTGACGAGAGCGAATCGACCGTCCGTGGAAATCTCAGCCGCCGGTTCAGCCGCAGTAATCACGGCCGACTGTCCTTGTTCCACGGTGACACTCGTGTCGCAGGTCACCGTGGTGGTGGACTCCAATGCAACAACAACTCGGTAATGACCGCTCGCTGCGTTCACTGCATGGGTGGATACATCCACCGTGAATGGGGGACGCTGGTTTACCTCATCAAAGGACAAGGCCTCTAGCGCGAGGTCAGCAAAGACGGGTTTCGGTGTGAGCCCCAAGCGCAACACATTGTCCGAGGTGGTCATGACCTCCAGACCGGTTCCGTGAATGTAGCTATGTGGCACCCCGGCCGGCACAAAAATGGACTCACCGGGAGCAAGATGCACAACATCGAGGAATAGCGTCAGCAAGCATCCCGGATCACTCGGGTACTCCTGCACCACGGTGCGATACGCAGCGCGAGTGCCCGGATCAACAATTACTGAATCCACTGCTCTAGGTAGAGCGGCAATTACTGCTTCCCTGTTCGGAAGGTGCGCAACTGACCGGACAAGAGCTGCGAATGAATCGCGATGGGAAGTTTCCGCAGGAAAATAGTTCGCAGGATCCGTCCCGGTGATCGAGGCGAGTTCAGCAAACAGTTGGCGCACCTGCACTAGAGGGCGCCACCCCGCGAATGCAGTGAAGTCGGTGAGCGCCACCAGCATCTCGGTCTTTTCCGCCTGATCAGCAAAGGGCTGTGCACCAGCCGGATAGATCGGATTAATCTCCTGGAACCCGCGTGCGGCAAAGGCGGCGTCCGGATGCACTTGAACGGACAGGGGCTTTGCTGCGGACAACAACTTAACCAAAATCGGGGCCTGGTCGGAGGTGAGTACCGCGTCCAAGGTGCTTCCTGGGGCTCCCACCACCGGCGACGCACCACTGGGGTGCACGCCAAACCACAACTCCGCTAAGGGCGCCGGTCCAGCTGTCCACGCACGCAACCCCGAGGCCGACCCCCACTCGTAGTTTTTGAGCGCACCTGAAATAACCTGCACGGCTCCTCCGCAGCCCTAGGCGTGGGCGCTCGGCCCGGACTCGGCCGAGTCCAGCAACATGACAGGGATGGAATCAACAATCGGGAACAGGCGTCCACATTCCACACACCGCAATCGGTTCGGTTCCGCACTGTTTGAATGTGGTACGGCTTCGAGCGCGCCGTGGGCAGGACAAGGACAGGCCAACACCTCCCACAGGTCCGGGGCGATCCCGAAGGGAGCGGCATGTGAATCCTGCATGAGTGCCAGCACCTGATCGCGCAAGGACTCCATCAGCGCACGATCCTGGGCTTCTACGTTGAGCCGGAGCAATGGTTCGGTGTTACTGGGGCGCACATTGAACCACCAGGTGTCTGAGTCAACACTGAGTCCGTCGAGATCATCGAAAGTGATCTCACCCAGATCGTGTCGATCGGCGAACACAGCTTTAATGCGATCCATGACGGCACCTTGATCGCTGACCACGGTATTGATCTCCCCACTGGCCGCATACCTATCAAACGGAGTCATGAGACTAGAAAACGTTGTCCCCTCCGGGGTTTCCCCCAGCGCCGCAATACAGTGCAGAGCGGCCAGCATGCCTGAGTCGGCCCGCCAGAAATCGCGGAAGTAGAAATGCCCTGAATGCTCACCACCGAACACCGCATTGGTGTCCGCCATGGTTGCCTTGATGAATGAATGCCCAACGCGGGTGCGCACCGCGGTACCACCCTGTTCTGCCACGACTTCGGGGACGGTTCGCGAGGTGATCAGGTTGTGAATAATGCTGCTGCCGGGGTGGCGCGCGAGTTCACGGGATGCGATCAGAGCGGTAATAGCCGACGGTGTCACCGCATTACCGTTTTCATCGACAACAAAGCACCGATCGGCGTCGCCATCAAATGCCAATCCCAGATCGGCACCCGTTTCCCGAACTTTATTTTGCAGGTCCACCAGATTTGCTGGCTCAATCGGATTGGCCTCGTGGTTGGGGAACGTACCGTCCAGTTCGAAATACATC
>JAIOWY010000035.1:0-14348 GCA_021741845.1 Candidatus Nanopelagicales bacterium | reverse complement strand
AATCTCGATGCAGCTGTGGACTCTCTCGTATTCCTCAAAACCGAGGATGCAGGTCGCTCACGTGTCCTGGTTGCCGGAGCCTCATCGGGCGGTGCCCCGAATCGAGAACCCGCACCCATTGGACGTTGGCTTGCCGAGTGCGTGTCCACTGATCCGCTCATTGCGTCCACGATTGATTCCGTCCTCGGTGAGTTCCTCGTTGTGGACAATTTGCAGGTCATTCGCCAGAACCCACATCTCGCATCGAAATTTTCCATGGTCACTCTGGACGGTGACACTTTGGAATCCGGTGTCATGTCGGGAGGGTCTGCCGGCGGCCCCAGCGTGCTGGAAGTGCATGTCGCTCTGGACGAAACTCGGGAAGCAGTCCAAGCCTTGGAGGCGGCATCTCAACGAAATAAGTTTGAACTTTCCGCCGCGCGGGGTGAACAAGAAGCAGCAGCCGCTCATGTCGAAGCAGCACTGCGCAAGCTCCACGAATCAGATGCCGAATTAGCTGCCATTGCTGAACGTTTAGGTCAGTTGGGCCAACAGTCCCGTGCCGCGGCCGCTGAAGCAGAGCGACTGGAAAGCGCATTAGTTGCTGCCCAGGAAGCATTGGCGCGTGACACGCAGTCGCTGGCACAACTTGTTGAACATCTTCATCAATCTGAGACTGCGCCGGGACCAAGCATCGGTGACGATCTACGGGAGCGGTTAACAGGAGAGGTGGAAAAGGCCCGGGGCGTTGAGGTTGATGCTCGACTTGCGGTTCGGACTGCAGAGGAACGCGTGCGGGCAATTGCCGAGCGTGCTGAGGGCTTGGAACGCGATGCAGCCAAGGAACGCACTGCTCGGGCTGCAGCCATTGAGCGTCGTGAACGCCGAGCCGCTGCGCTTATTGTTGCTCATGCCTTACTAGCTGGAGCCAAGGTCGCATTGGCCTACACGGAGGTATCGGTTACGAGCGCTCAGCGTGTTCGAAGCAAGGCTGAGCAGAGCAAGCGCGAGCGAGACACTGAACTGTCATTTGTGCGCGGTGAGACGCGGCAACTTGTCGAGCAGTTGGAGGGTCTGCGAGATAGCGTGCACCGCGACGAGGTCGCTCGAGCAGAACAACGCATGCGCATTGAGTCCCTCGAGACAAAAGCTTTTGAGGAATTTGGTATCGAGTCGGATACTTTGGTTGCTGAATATGGTCCAGAGAACTTGGTGCCTCCAAGTCTGGTTGCGCCGGGTGACGAAATAGACCCCGAGGCTCCAGAGCCAACACCGTATCCATATGTCCGCGAAGAGCAGGAGAAGCGACTCAAAGTCGCCGAAAAACAACTAGCACTCTTAGGGCGAGTTAATCCCTTGGCCTTAGAGGAGTACTCCGCGATGGAAGAACGTCAGCGATTCCTCACCGAACAACTGGACGACCTCCGGCGTACCCGCGACGATCTGCTCGACATTGTGAAAGAAGTTGATGCTCGAGTCGAGCAGGTATTCACTGAGGCGTACCTGGAAATAGAGAAGGAGTTTGAAGGGGTTTTCTCACGCTTATTCCCGGGAGGTGAAGGACGACTAGTGTTGACCGACCCCAGCAATATGTTGACGACCGGTGTCGACGTCGAAGCTCGCCCGCCGGGCAAAAAGGTGAAGCGCCTCTCTTTGCTCTCCGGCGGTGAGCGATCTTTGACGGCGGTTGCATTCTTAGTAGCACTGTTTAAGGCGCGTCCATCTCCGTTCTACGTACTAGATGAAGTTGAAGCCGCTCTGGACGATGTCAACTTGGGACGCCTCATTGACATCATCGAGGAGTTGCGCTCAACCTCACAGTTGATCGTGATTACCCATCAGAAACGAACCATGGAAATTGCCGATGCTTTATATGGCGTCTCCATGCGCGGTGACGGCGTGACGCAAATTATCGGTCAGCGACTACGTGAAGTGGAGTCTGTGGGCGCCTGACCGCAGATAACCCCGACCGCGATCATTGCCTGGCCAACCAGGTACGTGACCATTACTAACCCCGGCACAACATGTAGGCCGTTGAATTCCTGCAGAGCAATCATGCTGTCAGAAATCACGAAACTTACCGCGCCAACGGCAGGAACAAATCTCCATGGCCGATTGAGTCGGAGCGCAATATTGAGTGCGGAAATCGCCATGGCAGTCAGTAGTGCGCTGTAGAAAACCACCGGTATCCGTAAGACACCGGCAGTGATCACTACATTCATGGTGATCCAATAGCCGACATATGGAATGAGCGTAAATTTCCATGCGCGCACCAAACTGATACCGGGCTTCACGGTGAAGTTGGTGACCTTGGTGAACATGGCAATGTAGGAGATCTGGGCCAGTGCAAAGGCGCCGATTCCGATAAGAAACCAGGCCTGGGAGGTGCCCATGAGGGCAATATCGCCCAGCCAGGAGAACAGCAGGGCGGCCACCAACCAACGGAACCAGAGCCCTCTGTTCCCCAGGGTTCTCGTCACATCAATAACCCACAGCAGCAGTGCGGGCATCAGCAGCGGCTTAGTCCACGCCACGCCAGCGATATTGGCCAGCGAAAGCACCACAAATAAAGCGCCGACCAAATGGGCGGTGGGCGGTAGCGCAGTGAATTGCTTTATGACCCCAGTGGCAGGATTGCCTGTCATGGACCCCCTCCTCATAATTCTCATTATCTCAGCGGTGATCATCCTTGGTCTGGCGATTGGCGGCTCTGTTGCGCTCCTGCGCGACCGCGGAACTGAAGGGGAGGTCGGTCAGCAACGACCGGGCGTCGACTACACACCAGGGGTTGGTGACGACGCGACCGAGCCACGCGATACGCCCCGTAAAACCATTGAAACCGTCGAAGTGGGGTCGGTACTCGACGAGCCGGCTGACGTTGGGGACGCAGCAGACCTAGCGCTCTGGGAAGTAGAGATCCCTGAGCCCGCGGCCGGCAGGCTCTCCCGACTACGAGCCCGATTAGCTCGATCAAACAACGTATTTGGCAAGAGCCTCCTGTCCTTGCTGAGCAGCGGCAACTTAGACGCAGAAGCATGGGAAGACATTGAAGCGACACTCCTCGGTGCGGACCTCGGGGTGAGCGCAACCACCGACCTCATGCAGGAGCTCAAAGTCCGGATTGCTGCGTCCGGCGATTCCTCGCCGGAGTTCATGCGCCGGTCACTGAAGGAAGCCCTCCTTGAGCTTGTTAACCCTCATTTACATCGTGAGGTGGCACGCACCCACGGTGAACGACCCGCCGTGATTTTGGTAGTCGGTGTGAATGGCACCGGCAAAACCACCACTGTTGGCAAACTTTCCCGGGTTCTCATTGCGGAGGACAACACCGTGGTTCTCGCTGCAGCGGACACATTTCGGGCTGCAGCCGCGGAACAACTGCAAACCTGGGGGGACCGCGTAGGGGCTGCCGTTGTTCGTGGCCCGGAAGGAGGGGACCCGGCGTCTGTCGCATTTGAGGCGGTCACCATTGCTCAGCAAAGTGGGGTGGATGCGCTTGTTGTCGATACAGCCGGACGTCTGCACACAAAAACGGGGTTAATGGATGAGTTAGGCAAGGTAAAGCGCGTCATTGAAAAACAGAGTCCGGTAGATGAAGTGCTACTCGTGATCGATGCCACAACCGGCCAAAATGGATTGGTTCAAGCCAAAGTGTTCAGCGAGGTCGTCGACGTCACAGGAATTGTGCTCACCAAGCTCGATGGAACCGCGAAAGGCGGGATCGTTGTCGCAGTTCAGCGGGAATTGGGTGTACCAGTAAAACTTGTCGGCTTGGGCGAAGGTCCAGATGACCTTGCACCTTTCGACCCGGAGGCATTTGTCGAGGCTTTGATTTCGTAACGCAATGGAAATATGACCCTCGAGTTTTCACACACTCGAAACACGAAAAGTTCTCCGTGGTAACGCGGGCGCAGCAGTCTTAGCGCACCGAGGACCGCTCCACTAGGGAGCGGTTGCTAACCACGAGGAGGACATATGGATCCGGCCTTGAACACGGGCGACACCGCTTGGATGCTTACAGCGGCAGCAATGGTGTTACTCATGATTCCCGGGCTCGCATTCTTTTACGGAGGAATGGTGCGGGCTAAATCAGTTCTTAACATGCTCATGATGGTGATGGGTGTGCTCTTTATTGTTGGTGTGTTGTGGGTTCTCTTCGGGTACTCCATGACATTTGGCACCGATATAGGCGGGGTAATCGGGGATCCCACCGAATTCCTCGGACTTGAGTCATTGATGGCCGATGACCCCGAAGCTGTTCTCCCCATCATGGCGTTTGTCGCCTTTCAAGGGATGTTTGCGGCGCTCACTGTTGGGTTGATTGCCGGAGCTATTCCTGATCGCACCAAATTCAACGGTTGGCTCATATTCGGCACCATTTGGGCCATCTTGGTCTACTTCCCCGTAGCTCACTGGGTATGGGCATCTGGTGGATGGATCTTTGAAATGGGTGTTATTGACTTCGCTGGCGGAACGGCAGTTCATATCAATGCTGGCGCTGCCGCGCTTGCACTCGCCATTGTGGTTGGCCGTCGCGTTGGATGGCCCCGCACCCCTATGCGGCCACATAACTTAACCCTCGTCATGATCGGCGCAGGTCTACTGTGGTTCGGTTGGTTTGGATTCAATGCCGGATCAGCACTCGCGGCGAATAACACCTCCGCGGTCGTGTTCCTCAACACCTTCGCGGCTACCTGTGCCGCTGCTATCGGTTGGCTCGTGGTCGAGAAAATTCGCGATGGTCACATGACGACCCTAGGGGCAGCCTCTGGGATCGTTGCTGGACTGGTCGCAATTACACCCGCTTGCTCAGCGGTTAGTCCAATGGGAGCCCTGGCTGTCGGTGTCATCGCGGGTGTGTTGTGCGCCCTCGCGGTCGGCATGAAATACCGATTGGGCTACGACGACTCGCTTGATGTGGTCGGCGTCCACTTGGTTGGCGGCCTAGTGGGAACTCTGCTCATTGGTTTTCTCGCGACCGAAGCGGCGCCAGCGGGCGTTAATGGAATTTTCTACGGCGGAGGAGCGGACCAATTGGGCAAGCAGGCAATTGGTGCTTTTGCGGTTCTCGGGTATTCCTTGGTCGTTGCGTTCATCATTGGTGGTGCGTTGAAGGCTGTAGGCCTGATGCGAGTATCACAGGATGAAGAAATTAGCGGAGTTGACTTAGCGGAACACGCTGAGTCAGCCTATGAATTAGGTGAAGCCGGCGGAGGAGGGCGTTTCGCAGGTGTTGGCGCTGGATCCCTGCGACGTGAAGAAGGAGGAAACTAATGAAACTGGTGACAGCAATTGTGAAGCCATTCAAATTGGATGACGTCAAGAATGCGCTGGAAGCGCTCGGAGTTCACGGTATGACCGTCTCCGAAGCATCTGGCTTCGGTCGTCAACGTGGCCACACCGAGGTCTATCGGGGAGCGGAATATACGGTTGATCTCGTGCCGAAAGTGCGAATCGAAGTTCTGATAGACGATTCCATGTCTGAAGAGGTGCTCACCGCGATTGTGACCGCGGCCAAGACAGGCAAAATTGGCGACGGAAAAGTATGGGCAACGCCGGTGGAGGATGTTATCCGCGTGCGTACAGGTGAGCGGGGTCATGACGCGCTCTAGGTTGCGATGCCCTTTTCCTCGGTAGGGGCGTCATTGGGTAATGAGCCGGGTATCCCAGGTGGTGAGCGTCGACATCAGGCAGCTCACCACCTGGATGCCTGGCTTACTCAACTGTTCCTAGCGGCCGTTGATCAGCACAGCGCCACTGTGTCGGACTTTGCGCTCGTAGCGGTGGGTAGTTACGGCCGAATGGAACAGAGTGGTCGCAGTGATCTAGATCTTGTGTTGCTCCATAAGACGGGGTCCGGATCCAGCACAGATCTCGCAACGTCCCTGTGGTACCCCATTTGGGATTCGGGAGTGTCCCTAGACCACAGTGTGAGAACACCGGCGCAAGCACGCAAACTGGCGGCCCAGGATCTCAAAGTATTGACCGGCCTACTTGATGTTCGGCTCATTGCGGGAAACGACGAGTTAAGTGAGCAGTTGAGGTCTGATGTCCATTCTGACTGGCGTAAAGCTTCAAGAAAGCTACTCCCTGAACTACGCGAACTTGTTGCCGAGCGACGTAGCAGGTCTGGTGATCTATTTCAGCTCTTAGAGCCGGACATCAAGGAATCCTATGGTGGCTTGCGTGACGTTGGAGTGCTCAGAGCACTGAATGCGACATGGTTAGTTGATACATCAGCTCACGAGTGGAAAGGGGAGTACGAGTTTCTCCTGGACGTCAGAGATCAGCTACATCAGAGATCATCGAGCAACCGGCTTCGTTTGCAGGATCATGCAGATATTGCGGAGGATCTAGGGTTCGAGACGGGGGAAAAGTTATTACGGGCGGTATACCTTGCGAGCAGATCAATAGCTTTTGCCAACGAACAGGCGTGGGCTCAGACAGAGCGCTCGCGATCACGCAAGGATGTGCGACACCCCCTAGATGAAGGCATTGTTTCCTCGCAGGGAGAGGTTGTGTTGGCTAGATCGTTGCAAGATCGATCATTAGCTCATGCGGAGACGAGATCACAGATCCCTTCCGTGTGGGAGTTAGCCGCAGCGGCAGGAACGCACGAGCTGCCCATCAATTCGTCGCTGCTCAATCGATATCAGTCCCTCGATGCCCAACAATGGTCCGCGAGTGCGAGGGAGTCATTCATTCGATTATTGGGTTCCCGCTACGGCATGCTGACCGTATGGGAATCCCTAGATCAACACGGGATTATTTCCCCGTGGTTTCCGGAATGGGAACATGTCAGGTCGCTACCGCAATTCAATCCACTTCATGAGTTCACGGTGGATAGGCACCTACTTGAATGTGTTGTCCAAGCGCAACAGCTCACACGGCGAGTTACTCGCCCAGACTTGCTTCTTATAGCGGCCTTTCTCCATGACATTGGAAAAGGGCGAGAGCAAGATCATTCCGTTCTGGGCGCAGAGATGGCTCGAAGCATCCTGACGCGCATGGGATTCCAGGACCATGACATTCACGTCGTCGAGTTACTCGTTCGGCACCACCTGCTCTTGGCTGATATTGCCACCAAGAGAGACACTGACGATCCGGCAATCCTGACTGAATTAGCCAACACGCTAGAAACGCGGGAGAACATGGACTTGCTCCTTGCGCTCACTATTGCGGACTCACGTGCAACTGGACCATCCCTACGTTCTTCCTGGCGCGAGAAATTACTCACTGACACTGCTTCACGGACCTCCGCTCTGTATCCCGGAGGAGTTCCTTGGGACAGAGAAGCGCGGTGGCAAATCCCCTTGCTTGAACTCGGCTCGGATTCATTAGCTTTCTTGGTTCAACCGGAGCTGGACGGGTATCGAGTGATTATTGGAGCGGATGATCGAGTGGGATTACTTGCTCGAGTGGCAGGAGTCTTTGCTCTGCATCGCCTCCATGTGCGTTCGGCAGACATTCTTGATCGCGACACCATGGCTGTGCAGGTATGGAACGTTAAGCCGTTATTCGGAGAACTCCCCGACCAGGACATAGTTAAACGGGACATACACCGAGCCATGTCCGGTGAACTCGACATAGAAGCGCGGATAGGGAAATCACCAGAGCCGGATAACACGGCATCAACGATCGCACTGCGCGTGTCTGACGCTCAGGCAGTCTTAGAAGTGCGAGCGCGAGATCGTCGAGCGTTGCTGTACGACATTGCGTGGGCAATCTCGCAATGTCACATGACCATCACCGGCGCTCGAATTAGCACACTGGGGCTGGACGCGATCGATGTTTTCTTCATTCGTGATGCCCAGGGCAATATTCCATCGGATGCGGAACTGGCGGTGGTGGCCGCCGCGGTTCAGGATCGACTAACGGCTCACTAGACATCGTCAAAACGCCGGAGCCCTAGGACTTCGCCGGTGATTTGATCCGAGTGACTACCCTAGGGATCAGGAGATCGACGTATGTCCATTCGAGCGGTAGTTGAGGAGTTCTGACGTGTTTGCCTCCCTTTCGGATCGACTGGCCGGGACTTTCAAGGGTCTTCGGGGTAAAGGTCGCCTGAGCGAATCAGATATTGACGCCACCATTGCGCAAATCAGGACTGCGCTGCTCGAAGCTGACGTAGCGCTCCCTGTCGTCAAAACATTCTGTGCCACGGTGAAAGATCGTGCTCTGTCAGCCGAAGTATCCGGTGCGCTCAACCCGGCTCAGCAGATCATCAAGATCGTCCACGAGGAACTTATTGGGATCCTTGGCGGTGCGACCCAGGAATTGCGATTCGCAAAAAGTGGGCCGACTGTCATTTTGTTGGCGGGTCTCCAAGGTGCAGGAAAAACCACGCTTGCCGGAAAGCTGGCGCGCTATTTAGCTTCGGCTGGCCACACTCCTGTTCTTGTTGCTGCGGACTTGCAAAGGCCCAATGCCGTCGATCAACTCAAAGTGGTGGGCGAACGTGCGGGAGTTCCCACTTTTGCGCCAGAGCCAGGGAATGGCATCGGGGATCCGGTAGCTGTAGCTCGGGCGGGAAAGCAATTTGCCATTGACAAGATGCACGATGTCCTGATCGTCGATACAGCTGGACGACTAGCTATTGATCAGGAACTCATGGAGCAGTTGGTCAATGTTCGCGACGTAACGCAGCCTGACAACATCCTTTTTGTTGTTGATTCCATGATCGGCCAAGATGCGGTGACCACAGCTCGCGAGTTTGCTGACAGTGTTGGTTTTGATGGTGTTGTTCTGACCAAATTAGATGGTGATGCTCGAGGCGGCGCGGCGCTATCGATTGTGTCCGTTGTTGAACGGCCGATCATGTTTGCGTCCACGGGGGAGAAGCTCGACGATTTTGAGGTGTTCCATCCGGATCGGATGGCATCACGAATTCTGGACATGGGTGACCTGCTGTCCCTGATTGAGCAAGCGGAACGGGCTTTCGATTCGGAACAGACCGACCGATTCACCCAAAAACTCGCCCAAGGTGACGATTTCACCCTCGAGGACTTCCTCGAACAAATGCAAGCCGTCAAGAAAATGGGCTCCTTGGGCAAGATTCTCGGCATGCTCCCCGGCATGGGCGAGATGAAAGCCCAGCTAGACAATGTGGACGACAAGGAGCTTGACCGGGTCGCCGCCATTATTCAGTCCATGACGCCGGCCGAGCGGCAAAACTCCAAAATTCTCAATGGATCACGACGGGCGCGGATTGCCGCGGGCTCGGGCACCACCGTATCCGACGTAAATAACCTCGTAGAACGCTTTACCCAGGCCCAGAAAATGATGAAACAGATGGGCAAAGGTGGTGTGCCCGGATTACCGGGAATGGGTGGATTACCGGGTATGGGTGGATTACCGGGAATGGGTGGCGGAAAGAAGTCCAAAGGTAAGCAACCCAAGGCGACAAAGCCGGGAAAGGGAGCCAAGGGGCGTAGCGGTAATCCGGCCAAACGTGCCCAAGGGCTTTCGGGGTCCACCACTCCCGACGGGGCAGAGCCTGATCTGGGTTCCTTGCCACCAGAACTTCGGAAATTGCTTCAATAGCCACCGCCGGAGGGGCTCTGTCGGTGATCCGGTAGTATCTGGACGCTCATGTGAGCTAGCGGGACCCTCTCAACCTGCCAGTTCACAGCCCGCAGGAACTTTGTGTAAGCATGTCCCCACGTGTTTGCTCGGAATTTCACCCACTGACCGAGGAGAAAAGCCCACCGTGGCCGTAAAAATCAAGCTCAAGCGTGTTGGAAAGATCCACGCTCCGCAGTACCGAATTGTTGTTGCCGATTCACGCACCGCTCGTAATGGGCGCGCTATCGAGGAAATCGGTATCTATCAGCCGGTGCAAAACCCCAGCCTGATTCAGGTGAAGTCTGACCGCGCCCAGTACTGGCTCGGAGTGGGTGCGCAACCCACCGAGGCTGTCATGGCAATTTTGAAGGTAACCGGTGATTGGCAGAAATTCAAGGGCCTCCCGGGTGCTGAGGGCACACTGCAGGTGGCAGAGCCCAAGCCGAGCAAGGTTCTGGCATACGAAGCAGCGGTGACTGAGGCGCAAAATGAGCCCAAGAAGCCCAAGGCAAAGAAGCTTGAAGCCGACACAGAGAAGGCTGCGGAAGATGTTGCCCATGCGGCGGAGACCGTCGTGGACAAAGTCGTTGACGCTGCTGAAGACGTCGCAGAAAAAGTAGCCCACGTCGCTGAAGATGTTGCCGAAAAGGTCGTTGACGCCGTAGAAACAGTGGCTGAAAAGATCGAGCACGCTGCAGAAGCAGTAGAGCATAAGGTGGAAGAAGTCCTGCACAAGGATTCCGCGGAAAAGACGTCCTAATGTTAGAAGACGCACTTGCACATTTAGTGCGAGGAATTGTCGACAATCCAGACGACGTCAACGTGACCATGCGTTCAGACCGTCGCGGGAAAGCACTCGATGTTCGAGTTAATCCTGAGGACATGGGCCGAGTTATTGGACGATCTGGTCGAACAGCGACCGCTCTGCGCACCGTCGTGACTGCTTTAAATGATGGTCGCGGCGTGCGCATTGATTTCCTCGACGTCACCGAACGTTAGATTCCGTGCGGGTCACCGTTGGTCGGATAGGTAAACCACACGGAATCCGTGGGGAAGTCACCGTTGAACCACGAACCGACGAGCCTGAGGGCCGTTTTGCCCCGGGCGAGCAGCTATTCCGGGAGTCGGGTTCTGATCTCGTAGTGTCAGCCATGCATTGGCACTCAGGGAAGTTATTGGTGAAGTTTCTCGGAGTTGACACTCGGAATGCGGCGGAAGAACTTCGAGGATCCATTGTGCAGGTAGAGCGCGATGAACTCGAAATTCCTCAGGATCCTGATGAATTCTATGATTCGAATCTTCTCGGCTGTGCAGTGGTGATGTTGAATGGCGAGACTATTGGCAGCGTGACGGATGTGCTACATCTTCCGGCCCAAGATGTACTAGTTGTGACCTCAGGTGAGCGTGAAATCCTCATCCCCTTTGTAGAAGACATTGTTCCCCACATCAATATTGCTGCCCAGCAAATAGTTGTTGACCCCCCACCGGGATTACTCACCGACGAGTGAGCGGAAATAGTTATGCGCATTGATCTGATCAGTATTTTTCCTGCGTATTTTGAACCGCTCGCGTTATCGCTCATTGGGAAAGCCCGCGCAGAGGGTGCTGTTGACCTGGCTATTCACGACCTCCGTGACTGGACCACCGACAACCATCGCACTGTTGACGATACGCCGTACGGTGGCGGACCGGGAATGGTGATGTTGCCCGAGATCTGGGGTCGGGCGTTGGACTCTGTGCAAGCAATGAGTCCGCACCCGCCGCTCTTGGTGATACCCACACCTTCTGGGCGACCATTCCGGCAGGTGGATGCAGCCACCTGGTCGACCGTTGATCATCTAGTGATTGCTTGTGGTCGTTATGAAGGGATAGATTCCCGCGTCGCACAGTTCTATTCCGAGAGTCCAGAGTGGCTTGGGGTACAAGAAGTGAGTATCGGGGACTACGTCCTTGCCGGTGGTGAAGCCGCGGCGCTTGTCATGGTGGAGGCCGTTGTTCGACTCCTCCCGGGGGTTTTGGGTAATCCCGATAGCGCCCCCGACGACTCGTTTTCCCGCCCAGACGGGTTGCTCGAGGGATCGATCTTTACCAAGCCGCCCATGTGGCGAGATCTTCGCGTCCCCGAACCCTTGCTGAGTGGTCACCATGCGGACATTGCCACGTGGCGATCAACGGATGCCCTGCACCGCACGGAGCGGCACCGTCCCGATCTTCTCGGAACTACCGAAGCAGCCCCACCGGAGGGGACCACCTCACCAACCGGAGGCAACTGAGGGTCTCTCGTGTTGATATGGCAGACTGCGGGGGCTCGGCTAACGGAGCTCTGCCATAGGGGACCCGTATCAACCGGCAGCTAAGAACATTCCCATAACCGTGGGCGACCTATGGCGCTTACAGGAAGAAGAAGTCATGAAGACGCTCGACATGGTGGATCAAGGATCCTTCCGCGACGATATCCCAGAGTTCCGTGCTGGCGACAACCTGAAGGTTTACGTCAAGGTCGTTGAAGGCAACAAGACCCGCGTCCAGATGTTCCAAGGGGTAGTAATTGGACGTTCGGGATCAGGCATTGGTGAGACTTTCACCGTGCGCAAGGTTTCCTATGGTGTTGGTGTTGAGCGCACATTTCCCGTGCACACACCGATCATTGAAAAGATCGAAGTAGCCAGTCGTGGAGATGTTCGCCGTGCCAAGTTGTATTACCTCCGTGGTCTGCGTGGCAAGAAGGCCAAAATTCGTGAGCTGAGGGAAACGCCCAAGAGCGACGACTAGTCGTCGCTCCATGCCGTAGAGCTTCCGTGAAATTCTTGCTCTGGTTGGGGGGCGGCATTGCTGCCCTCTGGTTGGTTACCACTTTCGTGGTCCAGCAGTACTCCATTCCGTCGAATTCCATGGAACCGACACTTGTCGTGAACGACCGGGTTGTGGTGAACCACACTGCATATCTTCGATCTCCGGTGCGTCGAGGCGACGTTATTGTGTTTAATGGTCAAGATTCGTTGTCGGCGGACGAAACAGATTTCGTCAAGCGAGTCGTTGGGGTCGGTGGTGACAGAGTCGCATGCTGCGACGCGCAAGGTCGTGTCACTGTGAACGGGGAACCAGTTGATGAGCAGTCGTACATCTTCCCAGGCGATTCCGCGAGCGAGATTGCCTTTGACGTCGAGGTGCCTGACGACAAGCTGTGGGTCATGGGCGACCATCGATCGGAATCGGCTGATTCCCGATCCCAAATGGGCATGCCGGGCGGCGGTTTCGTATCCATCAATAACGTTCGAGGTCAGGTCATTGCTGTCATGTGGCCACCGAGTCGCATAGGGTTGCTTCGGCAGCAGTAATGCTCTCTCATAAGTAATGAGTACATTCGCACGTGGAAGCAGAAATTCCACGTTGACAAGCATCGCAGCAGGGAGAGGGTGATCCGGTGGCCGTGCCGGCACGAGAGACACCATCGAGTGAGGGTCCTTCCGATCCAGCTGAAAAGACATCGGCATCGTCGAAAAGCAAGGGCAAGTCTTTCATCCGTGGGGTGATCGAGTTTATCGTCATCATTGCTATCGCGTTGGGTATAGCCACATTCATGCGGGCATTCTTGATTCAGCCCTTCTATGTACCCAGTGGCTCCATGGAGAATACGTTGATGATCAATGACCGCGTCATTGCATCAAAGATTTCCACCCGGATCTCGGGCGTGGGACGTGGCGAGATCATGGTCTTCAAGGATCCCAGCGGATGGCTGCCTCCCGTTGATACCACGGTAAGCGGTGTGAGCGGTGTGCTCACCCAGGTATTGACATTCGTGGGATTGCTTCCCAGTGACTCCGGCGATGACCTTGTTAAGCGGGTCATCGGCATTGAAGGTGACCAGGTTGCGTGCTGTAATGATGCTGGTCAAATCGTGCTCAATGGAGTTGGCCTAGATGAGAGTTCCTACATTATTGGACCGACCGACCAAGTTCTATTTGATATCACTGTCCCTCCAGGAGGAATGTTTGTCATGGGGGACAACCGCGGGAACTCTGCCGATTCGCGTTTTCATTTGGACGAAAATAATGGCGCGGTGCCCGTGGAGAATGCGGTGGGGCGCGTGGTTCTTGTCGTGTGGCCATTTGACCGCTTCTCGAGTGAACCGACTCCATCAATTTTCGATAACCCGGCCATTTCTGCCGGTAATCCCTATGGCAAATAACGATATCTGATCCGTGTGTAGGTGCTGGCCGTGTTTCCTTCCCGCGATCGTGAATTTCAGATATTCGAACAGGGTTTCGGCACGATAGCGTGTATTGATGAGGTCGGACGTGGGGCCATTGCCGGTCCAGTGGTGCTGGGTCTTGTGGTTGTCCAGCCCATTATGGGGGAGGTTCCGGTCGGATTGCGCGACAGCAAATTGCTCTCCCCAGTGCGCAGGGGAGTTCTTGACGGACTTGTCCGTGAATGGGCGGTCAATTGTGCGATCGGTGAAGCATCTGCGCAAGAAATTGACGACATGGGAATTATGCGGGCCATGGCGCTGGCCGGAAGTCGAGCACTATCAGTGCTGCCCCAGCTTCCCGATGCCATATTGCTTGACGGAAATATCGATTACCTAGCGCACTTAACGTCTGTGCCTGTTCATACTGAGGTTAAGGCGGATGTTCACTGTTCCGGAGTAGCGGCGGCAAGCATCATTGCCAAGGTGTACCGGGATCACGTCATGTGTGAACTCGATATTGCGGTGCCCGGTTACTCGTTGGCACTTAATAAGGGCTATTCAGCGCCCGCGCATCGTGAAGCAATTCAGGCTCTAGGCCTGACACATCTGCATC
>JAIOWY010000034.1:0-14409 GCA_021741845.1 Candidatus Nanopelagicales bacterium | reverse complement strand
TACCGACTGACGGAACCATTCGGCTTGGCGATCCCACTCGGCAGATCCAGGAGTGATGTCGAACAGTGCGCGCAGGAAGTTCTCGGGAGATGAGTTCTCGTCGAGGCGGCGGGAGAGGTAAGCAATGGATGCATCGCGATCCTCCTTAGCCACGACGGGTGAATACAGCAACAGGGATCCTGCATCGTTGCGAACAGCACGAGACTGCGGCGGAGCCATGCCCTCCAGCATCTCGATCTCCATAATGTCTTCCGCCTGGAGTAGGTCACGCAGTGTGAGCGCCCACGCCACTTCAAAGAGATTGTGACTGGCAATGCCCAGACGAACGGCACCTCGGTCGGAACGAGTGAGGGCGGTGTCCAGCATGGCTTTATAGGAAGCATCGACGTCGTGCTTGGACGGGTACGGCGCCTGGGGCCAGTCATGTAATTCCGCCTCAACGAACTCCATGGCGAGATTCGCTCCCTTGACCAATCGAATCTTGATGGGTGCGCCGCCAGCGCGGTAGCGCTCATTGGCCCAGTCAATGAGGGTGATCAATGCGCTGTGGCTGTCCGGGATGTACGCCTGCAACACAATGCCGGCGCGCAGGTCAGTGAACTCCGGCAGGGACAGCACGGTCATGAACGATTCGACCGAGAGTTCCAAGTCGCGGTACTCCTCCATGTCGAGATTCACAAAGGTGGGGGGAGTAGTCGAAGCCGCTGCACGGTATAAATCAATGAGTCGCTCTTCAATGCGCGCCAGTGAATCTTTCTTTGCCAAAATGTCCAGGTTGGCGCAGATAGCAGAAATCTTGACGGACACGTAATTCACATCAGGTCGTTGAATGCGACTGCGCACCATGTCGGTGCGGGTTGCTGCCTCCTGATCACCAAGAATCGACTCACCCAATACGTTGATGTTGAGTTGGAATCCGTCAGCCTGACGATCGCGAACGTACTTACTGAATGCCGGTTCCTCGGCCGGCAGGATCACCCCGGACGTGTCCTTGGCGATTCGCCAATCCACCGCCCGCTCAGTGATGCCGGGAATGAGGGGGGCGACCTTGCCGAGGGAGGCCAGACCCAAACGGTCGACTCCGCCTAGGGAAGCAGGAACACCGGACTCGGTCAGATCAGCGAGCCGGCGCGCAGCCCGCCGGGGGTTGCGAATGCGCAGCACCTGATCGGTCAGGTCAAGAAGCAGGTCCCGGCCGGAGTCGTCCGCCAACAGGCGGGAGAGGCGCTTAGCCGAGGCGGCCTCCTGGCGTGAGGTGTCAGCGAGGGAGGCTTCCAGCAGGGCGAGCGCCCGCGCCTGGGCCAGGGCAATGAGCTCCTCGTCGGAGGGCAGGGTCGGCGTGTTGGTGGCGAGGTCACTGGTCGTGGAGTCGCTGGTCGTGAGATCCGGGGTGGAGGTCATGCCACTATCCAATCGGGAGTGTCTTGTGTCAGAGTGTGCCGGTGAATGTCGAATTGATACAAAATCCGGCGGTCAGTCTCTTCCGCCAGTTGGTGGATGGAATTCCCCAGGTGCTCGGGTCCGTCAAGGATCTGCAGGACCGACATGTCTATGTGAATGAGGGGTTTTGTGCTCGACTAGGCCTGAAATCTTCGGAGATCCTTGGCCGCACGGTCCCTGAACTCTTTGGTGGCGAACTCGCCGCGTCCTATCTGGCCCAAGATGAATTGGTACTAAAGACCGGCCGGCCATTGCAGCATCACCTGGAGTTGATTGTGCGGGCAGATGGGCAACTGGGGTGGTACGTCACGAGTAAGTCACTCATTCGCGGGGCAGATGGTGAGCCCCGCGGAATCGCCGTGCTGTCGGTGGACCTGCACTCGCAGGTGAACAGTGCCCACGCCGGATTGGCACAAGTGATCCGGGCAGTGCGCGATCACATCCACGATCCGTGGCGCGTGTCCGAGATGGCCCAGGTGGCGGGGATCTCGTCAACCGCCTTGGAGCGGCTGGCCCGGCGCACCCTGGGCCTGCCACCGCAGCAACTCCTGCAGCGCCTGCGCCTGGAGCACGCGGTCACCCTCATTACTCAAACCAACATGACGCTGGGGAACATTTCGGCGGAGTGCGGGTTCTACGACCAGAGTTCCTTCACCCGGCAATTCCGCAAGGTGCTGGGACTCACACCCGGTGCCTATCGCCGCGCCCGGTGAGTAAAACCGATAACCTCAGACCGTGCTGCTTTCAGACCGCGACCTGCTCGCTGAAATCGATAACCAACGGGTGGCTATTGAGCCCTTTGACCCCGGCATGATCCAACCCTCGAGCATTGATGTTCGCTTGGACCGCTGGTTCCGGGTTTTTGAGAACCACCGTTACCCCCATATTGATCCCAGTATTGAGCAAGCGGATCTCACGCGCTTAATTGAGCCTGACGGCAACGAACCCTTCATCCTGCATCCGGGTGAATTTGTGTTGGGTTCCACCTATGAAGTGGTGTCCCTCCCCGACGACATTGCCGGGCGATTGGAAGGTAAGTCCTCCCTCGGTCGACTGGGACTGTTAACGCATTCGACCGCCGGTTTTATTGATCCCGGGTTTTCCGGTCACGTGACATTGGAGTTGTCCAATGTGGCGACGCTGCCAATCAAACTTTTCCCTGGCATGAAAATCGGACAGTTGTGTTTGTTCCGCTTATCCAGCCCGGCCGAACACCCCTACGGGTCAGAGAAGTACGGGTCCAGATATCAGGGACAACGCGGACCGACGCCGTCTCGGTCGTTTGCAAACTTCCACCGCACCGACGTCTAACAGCTTGGCACCTACCTGCACAGGAGTTCTGTACTAGCGGGTAGCGCGCACAGACTCCAAGAGCAGTGTCGCGACGTCTTGCACCACGACCCCCTCGGCGCCGCCCTCTTGCTGGCGAGTGGTGACCGCGTCATTCAACATCACGGAGCAGAACGGACAGGCCACCGCAATCGTCTGAGCGCCGGTAGCAATTGCTTCGTCGCCGCGA
Source organism: Candidatus Nanopelagicales bacterium (assembly GCA_021741845.1). GTDB lineage: Bacteria > Actinomycetota > Actinomycetes > S36-B12 > S36-B12 > UBA4592. The sequence continues at coordinate 11,450 of JAIOWY010000034.1, read as the reverse complement.
GTCATGTTGATCTGCTGGCCGATCTTCTCCTCCATCCACATGCGGGCACCGCCGGCACCACAGCAGAACGACTTGTCACCGTGACGCGGCATTTCGACCTTGGTGGCACCGGTCGACTCAATGAGCTCGCGTGGTGGCATGTAGATGTTGTTGTGGCGACCTAGGTAGCAGGGATCGTGATAGGTGACGGTGTCACCAGGCTCGGTCACCGGAGTTAGGCGGCCCGTGTCCACGAGTTCGCGGAGCAGTTGGGTGTGGTGAACAACGTCGTAGTTACCACCGATTTGTGGGTACTCGCGCTTGAGTGTGTTTAAGCAGTGCGGGCACGTGACAACAATTTTGGTCGCCTTGATCTCGTTGAGCATCTCGACGTTTTGCTGCGCCTGCATTTGATAGAGGAACTCGTTACCGGCACGACGAGCCGGATCACCCGTGCAGGTTTCACCGTCCCCGAGCACCATGAACTTCACACCAGCGGTGTCAAGCAGTTCAGCAACGGCCTTGGTTGTTGCCTTGGCACGGTCCTCGAATGCACCGGCGCAACCAACCCAAAAGAGGTAATCAATGTCGGCGGGGATTTCGTCTTCACCGTCGCGCCCAAAGACGCGAACATCAAAGTCCACTTCGGAGATCCAGGCATTGCGATCAGAGGCGTTCATGCCCCAGGGGTTGCCCTTGGTTTCCACGTTCTTGAACATTCCATTGAGTTCGGTGGGGAACTCGGTGGTGACCATGACCTGATTGCGGCGCATGTCGGCAATGTGGTCAATGTGTTCAATGTCAACAGGGCACTGGTTGACGCAGGCACCGCACATGGTGCAGGACCACAGGACGTCGTCAGCGATAACCGGCAGTTCAAGGGAGAAGTCGCGGTGGCCATCGAAGTTGTAACCGTCAGTGGCGGCGTGTTCAGAGTCAGCGCGCGAACCAATAAAAGGTCGTTCTACTAATTCGCGTTGCGCATCAGTGAGGGTTGCCAACGCGGTGGCATCGAGTTCCCCCATGTCAGGACGCGAGCCGCGGGCAGCCTGTAAGTACGGTGCCGACTCAAAGAGGTTCTCCCGCAGATCCATGATCAGCAGCTTGGGGCTCAGTGGTTTTTCGGTATTCCACGCGGGGCACTGGGATTGGCAGCGGCCGCACTCAGTGCAGGCCATGAAGTCCACATAGTTTTTCCACGTGAATTCAGAAATATGACCCTTGCCAAAGGAGGCGTCGTCCGGGGGGTCTTCAAAATTCAGTGGCTTGCCGTCGTAATAAATGGGAAGCAGTGGACCCAAACCATTGGGCCGGCGTGATGTGTAGACGTTGACGGGGGCAGTGAAGATATGTAGGTGCTTGCTGTTGAGCACAATTAACAGGAACGCAAGAATCACGCCGACATTGAGCCACAGGCCAATAGTTTCGATCCATTCATTGGTGTGCACGCCGAGCCCTTGGATCCAGGTGGCGAAGTACTCCGAGGCAAAGGCACCGTCGGGGAAGGGGAACACTCCCGTGTTGACCTGTGCTGCGCGGTAGAGGAACAGTGTCCAGACCACGTTGAAAATCATGAAGAGAACGAGCCATGCGCCTTTGGTATGTGAACCAAAGAATCGGGACCAACGCCCTTCCTTCGCCGGATTATTGGTGAGTCGAATCAGCGCGAAAATTGCAATGCCCACGAGAACCAGAATCGCGAAGAGATCCTCCGCGAAACCGACAACCGCCCACGTTCCGATAAAGGGTACGGCGAAGTCGGCGACATAGAGTGCGCCGAATGCTTCAATGACGGTGAGGCCCAGGACCAAGAATCCCCAGAACGCAAAGACGTGCGCGGTGCCGGGGACAACCCACTTCAGCAGCTTCTTCTGACCCAGCACTTCCGTGGCCTCTGCCTCAACCCGGATGGTCGGATCGGTAAATCGACCAACGGAGGGGCGACCCGAGCGAGCGAGGGAAAAGAGGAACCAACCGCGCTTGGCCGCAAAGGCCAAAAGGACAACGGCAATGGCGGAGCCCACAAGGGCGCGAAGGAGCATTTGATCCATGGGGAGAGGGTACTAACCCGGGGGAAAAGGTGGAACCAAAGTGGGGGTGAAGCTCATTTAGCGACCAAAGTCACATGACGGGGTCACCCCGTCAAATCATCCATATCCATCCACGCCCCATGACATATGGGACAAACGGCACCACAATGCGGATATGGATCACCCAACAGTTGACGCGCCCATCCGGGTGCTGGTCCTTGACGACGACAGTTTCACTCGGGTCACCGTGGCCGGTGCGCTGGTGAGTGAGGGCTTTGAGGTGGCGGGTTCGGTGGACTCGGTGACGGAGGCGATCCAGGTGGGTCACAGCACCCGCCTCAACGCTGCCGTGCTGGATCTTGACCTGGGGCCAGGCCCCAATGGGATAGACGTGGCGTTTGGTCTGCGCAAACTACAACCCGAGATCGGGATAGTGATCTTGACGTCATTCAGTGACCCCCGACTGCTGGCCTCCAGTGTGAAGGAGCCTCCGCAGGGGAGTTCTTTCGTGGTGAAGCAGTCACTCGTGGACATTCGAATTTTGAGTGAAGCGGTTCGAGGTTCGCTGGTTCAATCCAATCCGCTCGTCACCCAAGAGCCGGTGCCGCTCACAAATTCCCAAATTGAGACTCTGCGGTTGCTGTCCTACGGACTGTCGAATGCCGAGATAGCTCGAGTTCGAGTTGTCAGTGAAAAGTCGGTGGAACAGTCGATCGCGAGATCCGCTAAGCGACTTGATATCAAGGTTCATGGCACCATGAATCAACGGGTGGCGTTAGCCAGGGAGTACTTCCGGCTCACCGGTGCCGTCAGGCATAGGCATGCGCATCGCTGATCAACAGCGGGGCCGACTAATTCTTGGTCTCAGCTGGAAAGAACATGTTGGTGGACGCTGGGCTGTTTCACTCCTCGCCTATCTCGTGAATTTGCCGATCAACATCCTGTCGATCGTGGTCAACGCACGCGAAACTCCAGGGTCATCAGATATTGCTATGTGGTTTGTTGTTTCGTTGATCGGCTATGCGAGTTTGGGAATTGTCCTTCTCGCCGCCAATTTCTCTGTCCTGCGAAATCGACGGACTGTTCCGGTTCCCATCTGGGTTGTGATTGCCGTTGGTGCGGTCGCAGGTGGTGTTCGGGGTGCTGTAGTTGGGAATCTCGCGGAAATCTGGGAACTTCCCGTTGCCGGGCAGGATGCGATTCTGGTGCGAGCGCTTACCGGAGTGGGACTCGGTGCGGTAGGGATTCCCCTGGCGGCGCTGTTCCTGTCTATTGTGAGCACCTACCTTTTTCAGCGGCGCCAATTGGTCGAGGAACAAAGTCGACTCGAAGTTGTTCGAATGCAGGCGGACGGAATCAGTGACCGTCTGAGGTCCGAAGTACTTGCCCATGTCCAGGGTGATTTGCAGGAGGTAGTCGACACTCAGGACCCTGATCTAGCACGCAACCTGAGCCGAAAGATCTGGGAAGAACCCACAATGGAGAATCAGCAGCCCCGATTACATATTCGCCACGTGCTGCACACTTCCATCACCACGAATAACTATTCAACGTGGCCGGTGGCGCTGATTTGGACGCTGAGTGCGTGGGGCGCCCTGTCTTTGGCCCAGGGTTGGCTCAGTGCTGTTGTTCAAATCACTTTTACCCTGACTGGATTGTGGCTCATTTTCACGGCAGCGCGCCGCCTGACCCAGCGCTATGCCCACCGCGCACTCCTCATATTTGTCACAGCTAATATCGCCATCATTGCGGTGAGCGGCCCGATCGCTTGGGCGATCTTTGACCGGCGGGAAATTGCCGACTCGCTCAATCTCATACTGATAAATGCCATGTGGTTTCCCCTCGTGGTGATCTTGGTAGCAGTGGTGTCCGGAGCAGTGCGATCTAGCGAAGAAGTGCTCACTCGGTTGCAGGAGAATCTCAATCACGAGGAAATCAAAGTACTCGCGGCCCAGCATGAATCAGATCGGATACACCGGGAAATTGCAACGCTCCTGCATGGTTCCGTGCAAACGCGACTGCTCACGAGTGCGGCGCTCATGCGTCAGCCAGAACTCATTAAAAAGTGGGGATTGCAATTCCCGGAGCAGCTGCTTGCTGACATGGATCTGAGCACGTTTGACTCTGAGTCACACCTTCCTTTCCACGACCGAGTGCAGGCGATCACTCGCCCATGGTCGGTGTTGATGGACGTACGCGTGACCACGAACGTGAATGGTCTATCAATATCTGTTCAAGATGCCGTGTGTCAGGTGCTCGAAGAGGCGTTATCCAATGCGTACCGCCATGGGAATGCAACACAGGTTGACTGTGTGATCGACCACACTCAGGACACTGTGACGGTTGTCGTGACAGACAACGGGGACGGGACCGCGGGAGATGGAGCATATGAGGGGAGTGCTCCCGGACTGGGGAGTGCACTGCTCGGGTTACATACGGAGAACAATTGGAGTCTGAGCGCTCGTCCCACGGGAGGATCAACCCTCCGCGCTGTTATCTCGTGTGCCGAAGGTGGGTAGATCCACGCGGTCAGGAACAATGTCCACATGACAAAAGCAGGTGTAACAGCTACGGAAACCGTCGTTGGTTCACTGCGGAGCATGCTCACATCGGGCGTATTGGTTCCGGGGCAACAGTTCATTCAAGAAGATCTCGCTGAGAATTTGGGAGTCAGCCGCGTTCCCATTCGCGAGGCATTGAAAATTCTGGAGGGTGAAGGTTTGGTGACCTACCACCCCAATCGCGGCTACTTTGTCACGGAGCTTTCGGCCGCTGATCTTGTGGAGTTGTATAGAATTCGTGAAATTCTGGAGTCTGAAGCGCTCGCTATCGCGGTGACGGAAGTAAGCGACGCTGATATCGAAGCCATTGAATCCATTTTGGAAAATGTCACAAGCGCGGCGGAGCGGGGAGATGTCACCTCGTTAACCGCATTAAATCGCGCCTTCCATTTCGCGATCGTGGAACTCTCGGGGAATCATCGACTAAGTCGTTTGATCAGACAACTATGGGATGCATCCGATATTTATCGGACGGTGTACTTCCGTGACCCGGTAAATCGAGAGCGAATCACGGCGGAACACCAACTGATTATCGATGCTTTACGCGCACGTGATGCCAGTGCATTGATATCTGCGCATAATCTGCACCGACATCATGCGGTGAAAGCGCTGCAGACTGTTATCAACGCTTCGTAGTGCCCACGGTTACTGGTACACCTCACATCCAATCAGGTCACCATCCCGATCCAATTGGTGAATATCTCTACCAATTACTCGTACTGCCTGTTTGATGTCGCCGCAGGATAAGTCGTCAGTTACCGGTATGCATGGTTCGTAATTCGGGTCGCATGCTCCAGTGGTGGATGCCGGCGCTTGTGAACTACCGGAATTAATTGCATAGGTCGTTCCAGCGATCAATAACCCCGCCACGGCGGCCGCACCTATCCAGGTGATTGGGCGTTTCACTAGCCGGTGCCATCTAGATCCCTGGGCAGTGACAGGCGTGAGGTCCTCATCCTTTTTCCGCAGCAGCAGGGTTAGTGCCAATTCAATGGCCTCGGCATCAGGCACCGGATCGTTGTTCAATGTGGAGTTGAGTCCGTGACGAATAGTGGGCATCAAGGTGGGGAGATCCTCCTTGCCCAGGAGGAGTTCGCGCCGCGCTTCCGTGCTCATGTCGCCGGTGATTGTGGTGAAGGGCATCACCACAAACCATTCCGAACGCACCAGACCGGTATTCCATTCTGGCTGTCGGTCGAGATACCGGCGCAGTGCGTGTTTCGCCCGCCGAGCCTGCTCAATAGGGTCAATCCGACGGGTGACTTTCCCGTATTTTGTCCGCCACTGACCCTCCTGCAGGCTGACATCTCCACCCTTGACCTCAATGACGGCGATCCCGTGGCCGGGAATGAGGACCAGAAAATCCACCTCAATATCCCCGTGGCGCGGATCCGTGAAGCGCAGCGATTCCAGCAGCACCTCATGGGGTAATAACTGCTGGCGAATAAGTGCCCGGATCTGCTGCTCAGATCCGGTCGATGTGTCTGACATATAGCTCCCCCGTTCGATGGCTGATCCTAGGGCCGATGGCGGGCGTGCGGTGGGAGGGCAAGTTCAAGGGCAAGTTCGAGGTACACTATGAGTCGTACCGACTCAAGTAATATGACTCCGATTTGACGTATTGGCTGATATGGGGCACACTAGGGGAAGGTTTTTACATAACAACACCCATATATACAAGGAAAAGAGGAGCCACCCCATGGCTAGAGCAGTAGGAATTGACCTCGGAACAACCAACTCCGTGGTGTCAGTACTCGAAGGCGGAGAGCCCGTGGTGATCGCGAACGCTGAAGGCGCTCGCACCACCCCCTCGGTTGTCGCTTTCGCAAAAAACGGTGAGGTGCTCGTTGGCGAGGTCGCCAAGCGCCAGGCCGTGACCAACGTTGACCGCACCATTCGGTCCGTCAAGCGTCACATGGGTACCACCTGGGACGTTGACATTGATGGCAAGAAATACACCCCCCAGGAAATTAGCGCTCGCACACTGATGAAGCTCAAGCGCGATGCCGAGGCATATTTGGGAGACACCGTCTCTGACGCCGTGATCACCGTGCCGGCCTACTTCAGTGATGCCCAGCGTCAAGCAACAAAGGAAGCTGGCGAAATTGCCGGCCTCAACGTGTTGCGCATTATTAACGAGCCAACATCCGCAGCCTTGGCTTATGGCCTCGACAAGGGTGACACCGAGCAAACCATTCTGGTGTTCGACCTCGGCGGCGGAACATTCGACGTCTCCCTGCTGGAGATCGGCGACGGTGTCGTGGAAGTGAAAGCCACCAGTGGTGACAACAACCTCGGTGGTGACGACTGGGACAACGCGGTCGTTGACTGGTTGGTAACCCAGTTCAAGAATGCTCATGGTGTTGATTTGTCCAAGGACAAAATGGCCATGCAGCGTCTGCGGGAAGCGGCGGAAAAGGCCAAGATTGAATTGTCCAGTTCCACCGAGACCAGCATCAACCTGCCGTACATCACCGCCAGCGCTGATGGTCCCTTGCACTTGGAGGAGACCCTGAGCCGCAGCAAGTTCGAGTCGTTGACTGCTGATCTGCTCAAGCGCACCAAGGCGCCCTTTGAGGCCGTGGTGAAGGATGCAGGGATCAAGGTTTCTGACATTGACCAGGTTGTTCTGGTCGGTGGATCAACCCGCATGCCCGCCGTTGCTGAACTGGTCAAGGAAATGACCGGTAAAGACGCGAACAAGGGTGTCAACCCTGACGAGGTCGTGGCGATCGGTGCTGCACTTCAAGCAGGCGTTCTCCGCGGTGACGTCAAGGACGTGCTGCTGCTGGATGTCACACCCCTGTCCCTCGGGATCGAGACCAAGGGTGGCGTCATGACCAAGCTGATCGAACGCAACACCACCATCCCGACCAAGCGGAGTGAAACATTCACCACCGCAGAAGACAATCAGCCGTCCGTGCTGATTCAGGTCTACCAGGGTGAGCGCGAAATGGCTGCGTACAACAAGCAGCTCGGTACCTTCGAGTTGACCGGTCTACCGCCAGCACCACGCGGCATTCCGCAGATCGAGGTCACCTTTGATATCGACGCTAACGGAATCGTGCACGTCTCCGCCAAGGACAACGCAACCGGTAAAGAGCAGTCCATGACAATCTCCGGTGGGTCATCTTTGAGCAAAGAAGACATTGACCGCATGATGCGCGATGCAGAGCAGCACGCTGAGGAAGACAAGGCCCGTCGCGAGGAAGCGGAAGTGCGTAACAACGCTGAGGCACTCGTGTACCAGACGGAGAAGTTCCTCGCTGACAACGCCGACACCGTGCCCGCTGAAGCAAAGTCCAATGTTGAAGAACCATTGGCAGAGCTGAAGAAGGCCATCGAAGAAAACGATGCCGCTGGTATGCGAACCGCCACCGACAAGGTTGCCGCCGCGAGCCAAGCTCTCGGTGCTGCCATGTACGCCCAGGCGCAACAGGACGGAACGGACGCATCCGCAGAAGGTGCGGAAGCTGCAGCGGACATGTCCGAGGAAGACGTTGTTGACGCCGAAATCGTCGACGAGGATGAATCCAAGTGACACAGGAATTCGACGCAAGTGAGGACGGTGTACGCGTCAACGACAAACGACGCATAGACCCCGACACTTATGAGGTTCGCCAGACTAGTTCTGGCGAACCTCAGTCACAAACAGATACCGATCGGATGGACGCTGATCAGATGGACGCCGCTCAAATGGAACACGAAGCTGCTGTGATCGAAGGTGAAGTCGGCGGCATTGAAGAAAAAGTTGCCGAACTCACCAGTGATCTACAACGGGTGCACGCGGAATACGCCAACTACCGCAAGCGGGTGGATCGTGACCGTGAAGTGAATCGTCAGATCGCCATGGGATCGGTGTTCATCGAACTGTTGCCGATTCTTGACGACATTGATCGTGCACGCGAACACGGTGAACTGACCGGGGCTTTTAAGACCATGGGTGAGAGCTTGGAAGCAAGTGTGTCCAAGCTGGGGCTCGAGAAGTTTGGTTCCGCCAATGAACCATTTGATCCGAACATGCATGAGGCCCTGGCCAGTGAAGAGGTCGAGGGTGTCACCGAGCCAACGGTCGTTGCCGTTTTCCAACCGGGCTTCCGACAGGGTGAGCGCATACTCCGTCCAGCGCGCGTCAGCGTTGCCGGAACCTGAGATTGCGTCAATCACGCTAAGAACAAGATTGTGAATGTGAATGAATAAAGACTGGATCGAGAAGGACTTCTACGCTTCTCTCGGCGTTGCCAAAGACGCAACCCCTGATGAAATGAAAAAGAAGTACCGCAAACTCGCGCGCGAATTACACCCGGACAAGAATCCGGGGGACAAGAAAGCCGAAGAGAAGTTCAAGGAAGTCTCCGAGGCTTATGACGTCTTGTCCGATCCAGCCAAGCGCAAGGAATATGACGAGGCTCGCACACTGTTCGCTTCCGGCGGTTACGGTCCCGCGGGCGGTTTTGGTGGGGGCGGTTACAGCGGCGGCGGTTTTGGTGGGGGCGGTTACAACGTCAACTACGAAGACCTCTTCGGGGGTGACCAAGGTGGTTTCGGCGATTTCCTCGGCGGACTGTTCAACCGGGGTGGTGGCCAGCGTTCACGGCAACCAAAGCGCGGCGCGGACATGGAGTCCACGGCGACTCTGTCCTTTGAGGATTCCCTCGACGGCGTGACATTGCCACTGCGCCTGACCGAGGACGCCCCATGCACCATGTGCCACGGCACCGGAGCCAAGGCAGGAACAACACCCAGTGTGTGCCCGACCTGCGGTGGCAACGGTCAGGTGTCCCGCAATGCCGGTGGTTTCGCATTTGCCGAACCGTGCCCCACCTGCCAGGGTCGCGGACTCTATGTTGAAGACCCGTGCACCCTGTGCCACGGATCTGGGCGTGGGAAAAAAACACGTACTGTTCAAGCGCGCATCCCGGCTGGGGTCAAGGACGGAAGTCGAATTCGGCTCAAGGGCAAGGGCGCACCCGGTGAACGCGGTGGGCCCAACGGCGACCTGTTCATCAAGGTCACCGTGACCCCCGACAAACTCTTTACCCGCAAGGGTGACAACCTCAGTGTCACCGTTCCGGTGACCTTCGCCGAAGCGGCACTGGGCGCTGATATCTCTGTACCGGTGCCCCGCGGTGGCACGGTCAACATGCGCATTCCAGCAGGGACCACAACCGGTCGCACATTCCGCATCAAAGGTAAAGGCATTCGGGGTAAGGACGGAAAGAATCACGACATTCTCGCCGTTGTTGAGGTGGCTGTGCCGCAAAATCTCAGTGCTGAGGCCAAGAGTGCACTCGAGGCATACGCTGCCGCAACAAGCGACCACGAGCCACGCAAGGACATCTACACCATGGCCGCGAATTCGTCGAGGACAACGAGCTCATGAGCCAGTCCTATGACGACCTCGTGGTGTCCTCCGAGACGCCGGTCTACGCGATTTCCATTGCCGCCCAATTGGCCGGGCTGCATCCGCAAACCTTGCGTCAGTATGACCGCGTGGGTCTTGTCACCGCCCGCCGCGTGGGCGGACGAAACCGGCTTTACAGCGCCCGCGATATTCAACGGTTGCGCTATGTCGCGCAGTTGTCGCAGGAGGGGTTGAGCATTGAAGGTATTCGCCGCGTGCTGGACCTTGAACTAGAAATTGAGAATTTACGAAATCGTCTTGACGAATTCCACCGTGAACGCTCCTCGCGAGCCCTGGTGGTGTGGAGACCACAGCGCAAGAAAAGGAACTAACCCATGGACATTCAATTCACCACCAAGAGCCAGGACGCATTAGGTGCGGCCGTGCGCATTGCCGCGGCGCAAGGCAATCCAGCGGTAGAGCCCATTCACCTTCTCGACTCGCTCCTGCAGCAGGGACCGGGAATCGCCAGTGCACTTCTTGAAGCGGTGGGCGTTGATCTCCCCGCTTTCACAGCGCAGGTGCGCAGCGCCATGCAATCTCTCCCGTCTGCCTCCGGGAGCACGGTCGCCTCGCCGCAGTTCAGCCAGTTGAGTTACAAGGTGCTGACAGCAGCGGAGGCGCTCGCCAAGGAACGGGGAGACGAGTACGTCAGCACGGAACACTTATTAATTGCCTTGGCCCAAGACGGCGGACCTAATGTCGCGGATCGACTTGCATCCGTTGGGGCAACTGCACCAGCATTACTAGCAGCATTACAAGAGACGAGGGGAAGTGCGCGCGTGACAACTCAGGATCCAGAAGGCACATTCCAAGCATTGGAAAAGTACGGTGTTGACCTCACCGCCCGTGCGCGCGAGGGCAAGATCGATCCCGTTATTGGTCGCGACGAGGAAGTGCGTCGAACCATTCAGGTGTTGTCGCGCCGCACCAAGAACAATCCTGTTCTGATCGGTGAACCCGGAGTGGGCAAGACTGCGGTTGTCGAGGGCCTGGCCCGCCGAATTGTTGAAGGTGACGTTCCCACCTCCCTTGCCGGCAAAACGCTGATTTCCCTGGACATGAGTTCCATGGTGGCCGGTGCCAAGTATCGCGGTGAATTTGAGGAGCGGCTCAAGGCTGTTCTAGACGAAATCAAGAACAGCGACGGTCAAATCATTACTTTCATTGACGAGCTCCACACCGTTGTGGGTGCAGGCAGCAGTGGCGACTCCGCCATGGATGCGGGCAACATGCTCAAGCCCATGCTCGCTCGGGGTGAGTTGCGCATGATCGGTGCGACCACGCTGGACGAATACCGGGAGTACATCGAAAAAGACCCTGCCCTGGAGCGTCGCTTCCAACAAGTCTTTGTTGATCAGCCCTCGGTGGAAGACACCATTGCGATTCTCCGGGGAATCAAGGAGAAGTACGAGGCGCACCACAAGGTGGTGATCTCCGACTCGGCACTCGTTGCGGCGGCCACCATGTCCGACC
>JAIOWY010000033.1:0-14444 GCA_021741845.1 Candidatus Nanopelagicales bacterium | reverse complement strand
GATCTGCTCCGGGGGGAAGCCATTGTGGAGACCGAGATGCTGGAGGGCATGGCTCCGCCGCAGTCTCGTGCTGTTCGCAACGATGCTGGATCCCTGTTGCTGTATTCACCCGTCGTGGCTAAGGAGGATCGCGATGCATCCATTGCTTATCTCTCCCGCCGGCTCGACGAGAACTCATCTCCCGAGAACTTCCTGCGCGCACTGTTCGACATCACTCCTGGATCTCCCGAGTGGGATCGCCAAGCCGAATGGTTCCGCCAGTCGGTACGTGAGCGGCACACTGTGTCGCGCAGTTCACGTCGCACCCAAGACCGCCGCACCCAGACCATTCGTTATCCGGTGGACGGCACATTCGTTCCCAGTGTCGACACCGACTTCACCCTGCCAGCGAACCGCGTGTGGGTTGAGCAGGCCTGTGACTCCACCCAGATCCCCCAGCCGGCTTTAGTCGATTCCATTGCTGAGGTTGACGCCGCTGTGGAACGCGCGCACGCTGCGCAACGTGAGTGGCAGAACATGTCCTTTGCCGCGCGACGTGTTGTCCTCGCGCAGGTCGCTGAAGTAATGGAGCAACACCGTGGGGAAACTCTGGCGGTCATGGCTCACTCCGTGGGTAAGACAATGCGTGAGGGTGATCCTGAAGTTTCAGAGGCCATTGACTTTGCCAATTACGCCGCGCATTCCACCGTTGCGCATGAGGAGTTCATTTCCCACGGGCTGACCTGGACTCCGCATCGACTCGTACTTGTCGCCGGGCCGTGGAACTTCCCCGTCGCCATTCCAAATAACGGCTTGGTGAGCGCGATTGCCGCGGGTAGTGCCGCGATCCTCAAACCTGCTCCCGAGGCGCGACCGGTCGCTGCCGCACTCGTGCAGCAACTCCACGAGGCCGGTGTCCCGGAGGATCTCGTGCAATTGGTGTGCACGCCGGACAACGAAGTGGGTCAACACCTCGTTACTCATCCGGGGGTAGACATGGTCATGCTGACCGGTAGTTTGGAAACAGCGGAGATGTTCCAGAGCTGGAAGCCAGACATGTATCTCAACGCCGAGACAAGTGGCAAGAACGCCATGGTGATCACTGCCGCCGCTGACATTGATCTGGCAATCAAGGAATTAGTTAAATCTGCTTTTGGCCATGCAGGACAGAAGTGTTCGGCCGCAAGTTTGGCAATCATTGAAGCTTCGGTTTACGATGACCCAGAATTTCATGTGCGACTGGCAGATTCCGTGCGTTCGCTTACGGTGGGAGATGCCACCGACTTCAACAATATGGTGGGGCCGATCATCACGGCACCCTCTGGGAATCTGTTGCGTGCGCTCACAACACTCGAACCGGGCGAGACCTGGTTGGTTGAACCGCGCCAACTCAACGACAACACCTATACACCCGGTGTCCGTAAAGACGTGCAGCCCAATTCCTGGTTCCACCTCACTGAATGCTTTGGTCCTGTTCTTGGTCTGATGCGGGCGCAGAACCTTGATCACGCCATTACATTGCAGAATGCTCCGGTCTACGGACTCACCGGTGGATTGCAGTCCCTTGACCCGAAGGAGATTGCTCAGTGGACGGAACAGGTTCAGGTGGGCAATGCCTACATCAATCGACATATCACCGGTGCAATAGTGGAACGGCAACCATTTGGTGGGTGGAAGAAATCCAGTATTGGACCCGGCACCAAACCCGGTGGCCCCAATCACCTCTCGGGTTACGGCACTTGGTCGGACTCCCGTGTGGATTCCTCAAGTAATGATTACCGCCACCAGTGGAACTCCTATTTCACGCAAGAGCATGACCCCACCGCCCTGCAGAGCGAAGCCAATATTCTCCGCTATCTGCCTATCGACAAAGTGTTTGTGCGCTGCAGCGACCCCACCGCACCAGAAGTTGATCTCCTCAGGGAGGCGGCTCGCGTTACCGGTGTTCCGCTTGAGATCTCCGTTCGCAGTGACGAATCAGAGGCCGCCCTCGGCACGCGACTTAGTCGAAGTTCCGGTGAAGTTCGTCTGCGCGTGTTAGCTCCCGCAACGCACGAGTTGTACGAGTTGGCTAATCAGTATGGGGTCTGCGTTGACACCGCTCCCGTCACCAGCAAAGGACGGCTCGAGCTCACGCATTGGGTGAAGGAGCAAGCGATCTCGCGCACCATGCACAGGTATGGGCGACTACTCACCCAGTCCTGAGAGGTCGTCAGGAATATCGGCCGAACACTCCACCATGGCCTCGAGCGGTACATGATCGAGAGCAGCTTCATTTGTCGCCGCCAAAACCACGGGTGACTTAACACCCGCTTCATACGACTGAAGCCACCGACCAGCACACACGCCCCACCGATCACCGGGCTTCAAACCAGGGAAATCAAATTGGGGCATGGGAGTGATCAGGTCGTTGCCCACCGACTGCTGGTGCTCCAGAAACTCCGCACTCACCACGGTGCAGACCGTGTGTGAACCAAAGTCCTGTGGACCTGTGTGCGTATACCCATCACGATAGAAACCTGTCACGGGCTCCAGGCTGCAGATCTCCAGTTCCCCGCCGAGCACATTCCTTTGATCCGACAAATCCTCACTCATACACCTACGGTAGCCACCGACGCACATGTTCGCAGCAGGAGTGAGGGCAATACACTTTCACCCGTTGCACGCGGGTGTAGTGAAATGGCATCACACAACCTTCCCAAGGTTGGAGCGCGGGTTCGATTCCCGTCACCCGCTCAGAATGAGTGGGTCCCTCGAATCGGGAGGAGCACCGCGACGGCTCCCGTCACCCGCTCAGAATGAGTGGGTCCTGAACCACGCCGACCCGGCCCACGAGGGACCGGGTCGGGCTATGTGAATCATTGAGCAGTTTCAGTGGGGAACGTGATTACTTGACTACCTTGATGACGCGCGTCATGGACATGGCAGTGAAGCCTGGAACTGCCGGTGCGTATTCCTGCAGTGTAAAACTGCCTTTCTTGGCTCCCGGCTTCAACACCACGCGGATCTGCGCCGCGTCACCGTTGTAACGGAAGCTGACTGATTTGATCGTGGAAGACCTGTTGATCGCGCTCAGTCGAGCTTCATGCCCTGCGTTCGTGTCCAGGTTCTGTGTGTTGTTGAACGTTTTCCACTGACCGCTCTTCACCTTGGGTCCACCACCGGTCCACATGGGACCAACTAGTACCTGCTGTTGAACTGGAGGAGGAGTTGGTGCATTAGCTGTGTTCTGATTGATGCTTACCCAATCGCTCCAACCCTGGGCGTTGGCAGCTGAAACACTGAAGGTGTAGGTCGAGCCGGCTGACAACGTGCCAACATTCGCGTTCGTCGCTTGCACGGTGATCTGTCCGCTTGTCGGACCAGCCCACTTCACGATATACCCGGAAATTGCTGAACCACCATTGCTACTCGGTGCGTTCCAATTCAAGGAAACCGTGTTGGTTGAAACGCCGGTGACTTTCAAGTTCTGGGGTTTAGATGGAGCACCTGATGGCGCGGCTGCGGCAATGCGAACCTTCTTTGATGCCTGACCCACCGTGTTGGTTCCGCCCAGTAACTGCTGCGATGCATAGGTTGTGACGGTCAAATTGCCGTTGGTGTCCGGTGTCCAGTTCATGGTTGCCGTCCACGTAGCAACGGGAGTGAATGAGCCACTGCTCACCGGAGTACAAGTTCCGGCAATGGTACCCAGATCGGTGCCGGTGCTGATTTGGAAATCAAAACTGACCGGACCTGATTCGTCATCACAAGAAGTATCGGCGTTGTAATCAACATAAGTAGCCGTGAGCACCTGATTCACTCCCACCGTTCCGTTACCAGCGGCGAGAGTGGTCTTTCCATTGGCAGCTGATGCAGGTGCCGCGACAGCGACTGAAGACGCCACCACCCCGGCAGCCAGCAGCACCGAGAGCTGAAGTGAAAATTTCCTTGTCACAGATTTTCCTTCCAAGAGACGTAATCAATCATTGTTTGTTGGCCGAGTATATGTTTGTTGCTACTGATTTTGACCCAGCGCGCGGGAGGTAACTGTCATGCACTCCCCGCCTACTCGAATTCGAACCATCCGCTTACCATCCGAGGCATTTCCCCAACTATCCTCGGACTACCCGCCCGGGGTCTAGATCAGAAGGTAGGAACACTAATGAAGTGGGTGATCCTTGGCTCAGCGATTCTGGCTGAGGTGTCCGGTTCTCTCGCACTCAAGGCGGCGGTGGATCAGCCCCTCTGGTACGCCTGGGTTGCCGTGGGGTACCTCGTGTCCATATTCCTGCTCGATCGTGGACTTCGCTTGGGGCTGCCTTTGGGCGTGGCCTACGGCATTTGGGCGGCGACCGGCGTGGCTCTTACCGCAGTGCTGGCCAACTTCATTTTCGGGGAAGCACTGACCGGACTCATGGGTCTGGGGATTGTGTTGATCATGGGCGGCGTGCTGCTCGTGGAATTCGGTTCACACCCACCCGAGGCTAAGCAGGAGGTGGCCTGACATGGGTTATCTCTTTCTCCTGGTCGCAATCCTCGGCGAAGTCGGCGCCACTCTGTCGCTGAAGGCAGCTTCGCGTGGAAACCGAAAAATGTATGCCGTTGTTGGCGGCGGTTACGTTGTTGCATTCACTCTCTTGGCTCTATCCCTGCGCCAGGGAATCCCACTGGGAGTGGCCTATGGAATCTGGGCGGCACTGGGTGTCGCTCTCACCGCCGTACTGAGTTGGGTTATTTATAAGGAACCGTTGACCAAACTCATGCTGGTGGGCATTGGCTTGATTTTGATTGGAATTCTGTTGATTGAACTCACGTCGCCACACTAGATCGCGCAGCATTCACCTAGAATCCAAACATGGGTAAATGGGCAGATGGCAAAGCGCTAAGCAACAAAAGTTGGGGACTTCTTAAGGAGAATAAATATTTCCTATGGTTCCCGATCATTGGGTTCGTTCTCGCGCTGATCCCACTCGCTGTGTTCGGTGCTGGCGCGCTTGTCCTCGCCGTTGAGAACATCAATGTCTGGGCGATCGTCGTCGCTATCATTGGTTTGATTTTTGTCAACTTAGCTTTTACCGTCTCGGGAGCAGCCATGGTTGCTGCTGTCGACGAAGAACTCGCCGGTCGAAACTCTTCTCTGGGCTACGGATTTGGAAAAGCATTTAGTCGGATCGGTCCCCTCTTTGTCTGGTCACTCATTCAGGCAGCGGTCTCCGCATTGCTGGGACTACTCCGCGGTAACAACAATGGTGGAGCGGCCATTGCGGGAAACATATTGGCCGCGATCGGTGCCGCCGCGTGGTCCATTGTCACGCTGTTTGTCACACCGTTCATTATGTTGAGGGGACAGGGTGCCGTTCCGGCACTCAAGTCCTCTGTCGCCATGGTGAAAGAGAAGTGGGGAACGCAAGTAACCGGTGGGATTCGAATTGGACTTCGCCTGTTGATTGTGATCCTTCCAGCTATTGCACTCATTGTGGCGGGCTTCTTCCTCGCGTCAGGCTCCGGCGCCTCCGTCAGTCTGGGACTTATCCTCCTGGGCATTGGAATCATTTTGCTCATGATCTCGGCACTGCTCAGTAATGCGTTGCGCTCGATCTTCTCCGTGGCGCTCTTCCACTTCACCACCGGCGAGGGTTCGTATGGACCCTTCACCCAACAGGAACTTGAAAGTGTGCTGACAAAGAAATAGATAGTGACCTATGGTTGACGCATGGGAAAACTTGATGGCAAGGTCGCATTAATCACCGGTGGCGCACGCGGTCTGGGCGCAGAAGACGCTCGAGTATTGGCTGCCGAAGGCGCCAAGATTGTGGTCTGCGATCTGCTCGACGAAGAAGGTCAGGCACTAGCCGCCGAAGTCGGCGGCATGTACCAACACCTTGACGTCACGAGCGAGGAACAGTGGCAAGGGGCAATCGCCTTCGCCGAAGAGAAATTTGGACCCGTTGACATTCTGGTCAACAATGCTGGGGTTGTTGGCTTCACGCCACTTGATACGTGCGATCTTGCGGAATGGAATCGCGTCATCAACATCAACCTCACCGGAACATTCCTGGGAATCCGGTACGTTGCCGACTCCATGAAGCGCGCGGGTGGTGGCGTGATCGTGAACATGAGTTCCACCGCTGGGCTCACCGGCTACTCACAACTAGGTGCGTACGTGGCCAGCAAGTGGGGTGTACGTGGTCTGACCAAGTCAGCTGCCTTGGACTTGGCACCGTACAAAATCCGCGTGGTCTCCGTGCACCCCGGTCCCATTGAAACTCCTATGACAGCGGGGCTGGACGTTGGTTTCTCCCGCCGCCCCATCCCCCGGATTGGTCAACCGGCGGAGGTTGCCGCCATGGTCTTGTTCCTCGTAGCAGATGCCACCTTCAGTACAGGAACCGAATTCGTGCTGGACGGCGGAGCGACAATCGGCGAAATGATGCGCACCTGAGTGCACCCCTACGAGGGTAGTTTGCGGAATACCTGCTTAGGCAGAATCTTGAGCCCCGCCATGACGAACCGAAGTGGCCCCGGCGCGTAGACAGTGCTCTTGCCCTTGCGCAATGCACTCACAATAATCGCGGCGACATCTTCCGGGTTCGTGGTCATGGGCGCTTCAGGCAGGTGCGTGGTCATTTTGGTGCGCACAAACCCGGGCCGAACAATCAACACATGCGCACCCGTACCGGCCAGCGCAGCGTCCAACCCTTGGGCGAATGCATCCAGCCCCGCTTTGGTTGATCCGTACACATAATTAGAGCGACGGGCTCGATCCCCCGCGACACTGGACAGGACAACCAACGCTCCGTGGCCTTGGTTCTTCAACCGGCGGGCAACGTGTAAGCCGGCACTGACCGCACCGGTGTAATTGACGGTGGCAATTTCCACCGCGTGGCTTGGGTCCGCTTCTGCGTTCAACTGATCGCCGAGTACACCGAATGCGAGAATAACCAGGTCCACATCAGAGACATCGAAAACCGCATCAATGATTGCACCATGCGAGTCCGTGTTTTTTGCATCAAATTCAACACTCTCAACGCCCGCAATGTTGAGTTCCTGCAATTCCTTGACCGCGGCGTCTAGTGCAGGTGATGGACGACCAGCTAACAGCACTCGACGGAGTCGGTGCCGTGGCATCTCCTTAATAGTTGCCAGCGCAATCTCACTGGTGCCGCCGAGAACAAGAACGGACTGTGGTTCGCCCAGTGCATCAATCATGGCTGTGCCTTTCAGATAGCGAGTCGTCGAGAGAGATCGGACGCAAAAACATGGTGCGGATCGAGGCGGTCGCGAATCTCGCGCCACTCACCCAAACGCGGATACGTGCGAGTGAACATGGACGGTGACTGACGCGAGTCCTTGGCAAGGTACAGCCGGCCACCCTCCGCGGCAACAAGTGCGTCTAGTTCATCTAGTGCGCGTCCCAATGCGGGAACACCAGCCGGAACATCTACCGCCAACGTCCACCCGGGCTGCGGGAAAGACAACATGCCTTCATTACCGGGACCGAACCTCTTTAATACCGTGAGGAAACTCAGCGTGCCGACTTCGCGCAACTTGCGCAGGGAGAGTTCAACAAGGTAACCCGCCGAATCAGGGACCTGGAATTGGTACTGCAGGAAACCCTTGGGACCATAAATCCGGTTCCACTCCTGCACCCCATCTAATGGATGAAAGAATCCACCGATCCCCTGCAACTCACCTTCCCGGTGACTGGGGTGCTTGCGGTACCACGCTTCATTGAATGCGCGGACACTCCACCTGTTCAACAAACCGGACGGCACAATTCCCGGTGCAGTAGCAATTTTCCTGGGGTCGTAATCACGGGGGTCACCGATCCCCTCCCCTTGACACTCGGCGAGTGTCGCGTGGTCACCACGCGTGAGCACTCCTCGCCCAGACGTTGCCACCGAGTCAATCCACGCGACGCTGTACTTGTAGTCGTTATCTCGCTCGACCATGCGCGACATGACGTCGTCTAAGTCTTTACCCCGCTCGGTGTCAACGGATATGTACGCCGTTTCAATGGGTATCACGGAAAAAGTTGCTGACACAATCACGCCGGTCAGTCCCATGCCACCAACCGTCGCCCAAAATTCCGGATCCCGCGGCGTGAGTACTCGAGTTGCTCCGGTTCCGTCGATCAGCGTCAGCTCACGAACATGCGCACCGAAACTGCCGTCCACGTGGTGATTCTTTCCGTGAATGTCCGCAGCAATCGCACCACCAACGGTAATGATGCGCGTCCCCGCCGTCACCGGAACAAAGAAGCCCAGGGGCACAATCTCCCGAAGAATCGCATCAATGCTGGCGCCGGCGTCCGCCGTGACGGTCATGGAAACCGGATCTAATGTGAAGTTGTTAAAAGTGGTCATGTCGAAAACCGTGGCGCCACCGGACTGGGCAGCATCTCCATAGGAGCGACCAAGCCCACGAGCGAGAACACCGCGTTCACTGGCGCTACGCACATACTGGGCAATTTCCTCGGCATGAATCGCCGGCACAACATTGGCCACGGAGGTCATGGCACGACCCCACCCGGACAGGGCCGTTGGATGCATTGTTGTCATACGCCTAGTGCTCCTAGTCCAAAGAGAATCAGCCACGCAAGGCCCAGCAGCATCAGGACCCTGTCACCGAGTACGGCGTCCTCCGGTGCCTCAGCGTCACCCTTGTCGATCACCACGCCGTAACGCAGAATCGCTAAGACAAAAGGCAGAACACTCCACTCAGCCCACGGCAGAGAAGATGGAGTCTGCGCAACATCAAACGCCCATAATGCATAACCCATGATCGCGACCGCGGCGGCAACTGACCAGACAAACCGCAAATAGCCCAAGGTGTAACCATCTAGCGCCTTGCGCCTGGTCGCGCTCTTCTCACCACCATTAACTTCCTCACGCTTGAGTTCGCTGTACCGCTTACCCGCTGCCATGAAGAGCGAACCAAAACCAGCAACAATCAGGAACCACTGGGAGATAGGTAGGTCAGACGCGGCGCCACCGGCAACGGCGCGAAGCAGAAAACCCATGGATAACAGTGCGAGTTCAATAACAGGTTCATGTTTGAGAGCAAGTGAATACGCAAGTGTGAACACTGCATACGCCACGATCACGCCCGCGAGTGCCGGTGCAATGAAGTAGGAACCAACAATGGAGATCGCAGCGAGGACTGCCGCCATGGCTGTGGCGAAGGGCACCGGCAGTTCACCGGCGGCAATGGGCCTGCGGTATTTCGTGGGGTGATCACGATCGCTCGCGACATCGCGAACGTCATTAATTAAATATGTTGCGCTGGAAATCAAACAAAAGGCAATAAACGCACCAATACTTGGCCACAAAACATCAGGAACAAATATTTTGCCCGCGGCCAGCGGCGCAGCGAAAACAAGAACGTTCTTGGCCCACTGACGCGGGCGCAGTGCAACGAATGCAGCCACCGGAAGTGACCTGCGAGTGATCGCATCACTCATTTAGAGCACCGGTCGTTCAATGCGAGCACCCGGTTCGGTGTCACCAATTATTCGAGCAATCTGTGGGACAACGAGGAACCACGTGATCACATGCGGGATCGACAACCAGATGCCCGTCGAAATTGACTCAGATCGCATGATCGGGAACGCCAACGAGAGTATGGCGATAAGAGTTCCTACCCAGAACACAATGTTTCGCGCATGCGGTAATCCACGCGCTAGAAGTGACGCCATGGCGCCAACTTCCGCCGCGGCGAGGGGAACCACCACGATCGCAATCCACGGAACCATGGTCGGGAGGCGGTCGGTATCCACCTCCATGGGCACGCCAATAAGCCGAGCGAATCCGTACACCACCAAACTCAGAATGGACGACCACACGCCAGTGACCAAGCCGGCGTACGCCAGGAACTTGGGACCAGGATCCATGGAGATCGCCGGGGCAATGGGGGTCTTGGAGCCCACCCACACCGCAACGGTGGAATCGCTCGACGTAGACACCCCCCTATTCTGCTCAGGTTGCGCCACTTTGGGGCCTCCGACCCTCACAAAATCGCTGAGTCTGCCTAGTTCTTCAGCATTCTCCGCAGGATTTTGCCCGATGCGCTCTTGGGGACCTCGTCAATAAAGACAATGTCACTGATCACCTTGTAGGTAGCGACATGGCCCTTCATGAATTCCGTGATCTCCTCAGCGGTGACTTCCTGTCCCGGCTTCAGCACAACAAATGCGCGGGGGATTTCACCTGCTTCGTCGTCAGGGACACCGATCACGGCGGCATCGGCAATGGCTGGATGCGTGAGGAGGAATGCCTCGAGTTCCGCCGGAGCAACTTGGAAGCCCTTGTATTTAATGAGTTCCTTCAGACGGTCCACAATCGAGACAAATCCGTCTTCGTCGATCATGGCCATGTCACCCGTCTTGAGCCAACCATCCGGATCAATGGTGATAGCTGTTGCTTCAGCGTTGTTCAGATAGCCGAGCATGACCTGTGGTCCACGAACCCAGAGTTCACCGACACCACCGACTCCTTGGTCCTCCCCGGTCTCGGGATCAACGATTCGTGTTTGCGTGTTCGGTGCGGTGACACCGACGGTACCGGGCTTAGCTTGACCAACCGGTGAAATGTGACTCACCGGCGAGAGCTCCGTCATGCCGAAACCTTGAACAACATCGCAGTCAATGCGCTGCGCGGCTTCTTCACCGAGTTCAGCGCTCAATGGTGCGGCACCGGAGAAGACCTGCTTCAAACTCGACAGGTCGTATTGGTCAACGAGTGGATGCTTGGCCAGTGCCAACACAATGGGAGGAACCGCAAAGAAACGAGTGATCTTGCGATCTTGAATGATTCCCAGTGCTTGCTCCAAATCGAAACGGGGCAAGGTAACAATTGTTGAACCGCGGGAGAGGAATTCGTTCATGAGTACCTGCATGCCGTAAATGTGGAAGAACGGGAGAACAGCGAGTACAACTTCACCGTCCTCTACTTCCAATGCATCTTCACACTGCATGAGGTTTGAGACCAGGTTGCGGTGGGTCAGCATGACACCCTTGGGGAAACCTGTTGTTCCCGACGAGTACGGCAACACAACAACCTGTGTTGCCGGATCAACCTCAACCTGCGCGATGGGTGCACCAAAGAGTTCGGTGACCGCAATTGTTCCGTCCACCGGATCTCCGATAATCGCGATCTCTGTGACGCCGGTGCCTTCGACCGCTGCTTTGGCTGTATCTGCAAACAGCCCAATGGTGATCAAGAGTTTGGCTTGGGAGTCGTTGAGTTGGAAACGAACTTCGTCCGCGGTGTAGGTCGGGTTGATCGTGCTGACAGCAACTCCAGCGACAGCAGCTCCATGAAAGACAATGGCAAACTCGGGAATATTCGGCGCCATCAACGCGATGGTGTCGCCCTTACCCAATCCGCGCGCAGCTAGGCCACCAGCAAAGGAATGGATCATGCCTTTCAACTGACCATATGTATAGGTGCGCCCGGTGGGTCCATCGATCAGTGCTTCGCGATCAGGCACCCGATCGGCTTCCCGGAGAATGAATTCAGTGATCGGGATATTGGGAATCTCGACCTCGGGCAGTGGGCTCTCGTGGATGATCATGCGGGCGAGTCTGGCATTTATTGGCCGTTCTGTGGGGAAATACCAGAAAATTCACCTGATCCTGCGGCTTCTGCTTGCAAAAGTTGGCGGTTACCTTCATCATTGTTACTGGCGGGTAACTTAGCCCGATTTTTTGGCTACTGGGAGAGAACATGGCGCATTACAAGAGCAATCAACGCGATCTCGAATTCAACCTCTTTGAGGTATTCGGTGCCGGCGAGCGCATGGGCACGGGCCCTTACGCGGAAATGGACGTGGACACCGCCAAGGACGTCCTCGATGAAGTGAACCGTCTGGCTACCGGCGTCCTCGCGGAGAGCTTTGATAGCTCCGATCGCGTGCCCCCGGTCTACGACCCCGCGACCAAGAGCGTGACCATGCCGGAGGACTTCAAGAAAAGCTTTAACGCACTCATGGATGCGGAGTGGTGGCGCCTAGATCTTCCGGAACACCTAGGTGGCACGGGAGCTCCCCCCTCACTGCGGTGGGCAGCGAGTGAAATGTTGCTTGGCGCCAACCCTGGTGCCTTCCTGTTCATGTCGGGCCCCGGCTTTGCCGCCATTCTCGATGCCCTGGGTAACGACGACCAGAAGCGTTGGGCGGAACTCATGATCGACAACAAGTGGGGTGCCACCATGGTCCTCACGGAGCCTGATGCTGGCTCCGATGTTGGCGTTGGCCGCACCAAGGCTGTTGAGCAGCCTGATGGCTCGTGGCACATTGAAGGTGTCAAGCGCTTCATTACCAGCGGCGAGCACGATATGGCCGACAACATCATTCACCTTGTACTCGCTCGTCCCGAAGGTGCCGGACCAGGAACAAAGGGTCTCTCCCTCTTTGTTGTTCCCAAGTACCACGTTGACTTGGCGACTGGTGAAATCGGCGAGCGCAATGGTGTGTACGCCACCAACGTTGAAAAGAAGATGGGACTGAAAGTTTCCACCACCTGCGAAATGACCTTCGGCGAGAAGGAACCCGCTGTTGGTTGGCTGGTGGGAGATGTCCACGACGGCATTGCCCAAATGTTCAAGGTCATTGAGTACGCACGCATGATGGTCGGCACCAAGGCCATTGCAACTCTGTCTACCGGTTATCTCAATGCACTGGAGTACGCCAAGACTCGTGTCCAAGGTGCTGACTTGACCCAGATGACAGACAAGACTGCTCCGCGCGTCACCATCACGCACCATCCAGATGTACGCCGCTCACTCATGCTGCAGAAGTCCTACTCCGAAGGCATGCGCGCACTCGTTGCCTACACCGCTTACTGGCAAGACCTGATTGAAATGGGCAAGGCCGGGGACACCACGGTGGATCTCGACATGGCGGAGCGCATCAACGATCTCCTGCTCCCGATCGTGAAGGGTGTTGGCTCCGAGCGCTCCTACGAAATGCTCGCTGTGGCACTACAAACATATGGTGGGTCCGGCTACTTGCAGGACTACCCCATTGAGCAGTACTTGCGCGATGCCAAGATCGACACTCTCTATGAAGGAACCACCGCCATTCAGGGCTTGGACTTCTTCTTCCGCAAGATGGTGCGTGATCAGTTCAAGGCGATCAGTTTCCTCGCCCAGCAGATCACCGAAACGGTGAAGGGTGATGAAGGTTCCGGCCAACTGTCCGTGGAGCGCGAACTCTTAGGTCAAGCACTCGAAAACGTCCAAGGAATCCTCGGCGCTATGGGCACGTGGGCCATGGCCTCGCAGGAGAACCCCACCGAGATTTACAAGGTGGGCCTGAACTCCACACGGTTGCTCATGGCATCCGGTGATCTCATTATTGGGTGGCTGCTCATTCGCCAGGCCGAAGTTGCCATGGCAGCACTGGCCAACAACCCCAGCGAACGCGATCGTGACTTCTACACCGGCAAGGTGGAGTCTGCACGCTGGTTTGCCCGCAACCGTTTGCCACTCATTGCTGCTGAGCGCAGCATTGCTGAAGCAACAACTGGCGAGATCATGGAAATTCCAGAATCTGCCTTCTAGTAGTAATCATTCGCTGAATGCACCCCCGGTAATTTCTGCCGGGGGTGCATTCATTTACGTATTCCTGAGAGACTGAGTCCATGCCGGCGGTAGTGAGTGCGACAGTCCGGTCCGCGGTTTCGGATCCGTCTTTGCCGGCCCTGTTTCTCGAATTCGGATCCATGCTGCTGATCCTGGGTCTATTAGCCATGTTGGCTCGCAAGTGGGATATCTCCGCCGTACCGTTCTATCTCGTGGCCGGACTGATTTTCGGCCAAGGCGGATTTGATGTTATTGACCAGTCAAACACGCTGGTACCCACCCTCGCCGAACTCGGTGTCATTTTGTTGCTCTTGCTATTGGGGTTGGAGTACTCCGGTCGCGAACTCGTCGACACCGCACGTCAACAAAGTAGATCCGGTGCCATTGACTTGCTGGCCAACTTCATTCCCGGCGCGCTGTTTGGACTACTGCTCGGGTGGGGTCTCGCTGGCGCAGTCGCCCTGGGCGGCGTTACCTATATTTCTTCCTCCGGCATTGTCGCGCAAGTGGTGCGCGACCTGCGGTGGCGTCGCAATCCCGAGACAAAGCCTGTTGTCAGTGTCCTTGTCCTGGAGGACTTGGTCATGGCGCCGTATCTCCCTATCCTCACCGTAATCCTGACGGGAACAGGTTTGGTCGCTGGCTTAATCAGTGTCGGAGTTGCCTTGATCGTTGTCGCATTTGTGATTGTGGTGTCCATCAAGCGCTCCAACTCAATCCAGAAACTCTTCAACGCCAGCGAGCCCGTGGGCATTTTGTTGGTTGTTTTTGGTGCTGCCGTCGCAGCAGCCGGTGTTGCTGGTTTCGTGGACTTTTCACCCGCCGTTGCCGCATTCCTCGTTGGCCTTTTACTCACGGGTGAAATCGCCGAAGTGGCCCGGCGACGCCTCGATCCTCTAC
>JAIOWY010000032.1:0-14795 GCA_021741845.1 Candidatus Nanopelagicales bacterium | reverse complement strand
GTGCCATTGGGTGTGTCGGCGGTTCGCGAGTATGACAGGCTACGCATCTATAGAACAGCAACCACCTAATAATTCACGAGCGTTTACCTGAGGGAGACCAGTATGGATTCGGATCATCTCGCCACCGACCTCGCACATGTGTTGCTGACGGAAGAACAACTCCTTGGTCGTATTCAAGAGTTGGCTGACACCATTCACGCGGATTACCCGGAAGAAGATGTGCTCTTTGTTGGTGTGCTCAAGGGTGCGATCATGGTCATGGCTGATCTTGCGCGCGCCATGCCTCGACATGTTGAGATGGACTGGATGGCTGTGTCCTCGTACGGCTCGGGAACAACCTCGAGTGGTGTTGTGCGGATTCTTAAGGACTTAGACGTCAATATTGAGGGTCGCAACGTGATCCTGGTGGAGGATATTTTGGATTCGGGGCTCACCCTGACCTGGTTGCTCAAGAACCTGGGGTCGCGCAAACCCAAGTCGATCGAGGTGTTCACCCTGTTGCGCAAGCCCGAGGCCATGAAGGTGCCGGTGAACGCTAAATACGTGGGATTCGACATCCCCAACGAGTTCGTGGTGGGCTACGGCTTGGACTACGCCCAGAAGTACCGCAATCTGCGGTGCGTGGGCACACTCGCCCCGCACGTCTATTCCTCCTGAGGAGGGGCAAACCCATTCGAGGGGTCGCTTTCGCCGTGGGCATAACGCCCGGGATAGGGGGAGATGCCCCCATGGGTGACGTAGTACCGTGAGGAAGTGAATTTCAAGCGAATCCTGCGTGGTCCATTCCTGTGGATCGCCTTGGCCGTGACTTTTGTCTTGGTCGGATCCAGTTTTATTTCCGGTGCCGGTGCGCCAGAGGAAATTGACACCAGCGCCGCTATCTCTGAAATTCAAAATGGCAATGTCGACACGGCAACTATCACCGATCGCGATCAAATTCTGGAATTAGTGCTCAAGAACGGCGACACGGTCCGCGCCACCTATGTCACTGGTCAGGGTGTGGTGCTGCAGGAGTTACTCCAACTCAAGGCCGACTCCGGTGCACTTCCCGGTGGTTACAACGTGGTTGTTCCCAGTGAAAACTTATTTGTCACCCTCCTTGTCTCACTGCTTCCCTTTATTTTGCTCGTCCTGATCATGGTGTTTATTTTCAGTCAAATGCAGGGTGGCGGTTCGCGGATCATGAACTTTGGCAAGTCCAAAGCCAAAATGATCTCCAAGGACATGCCGCAGACAACATTTGCGGACGTGGCTGGCGCAGACGAGGCCGTGGAGGAGCTCGAGGAAATCAAAGAGTTTCTAGCGGACCCGGAGAAGTTCAAAGCGGTCGGCGCGAAAATCCCCAAGGGTGTGTTGCTCTACGGTCCGCCTGGAACAGGTAAGACTCTGCTTGCTCGCGCGGTTGCCGGTGAAGCCGGCGTTCCTTTCTTCTCCATTTCCGGCTCGGATTTTGTTGAGATGTTTGTCGGTGTTGGTGCAAGTCGCGTGCGTGATCTTTTTGAGCAGGCCAAAGCAAATGCTCCGGCCATTATTTTCATGGATGAAATCGATGCAGTCGGTCGTCACCGTGGTGCCGGCATGGGCGGCGGTCACGACGAACGCGAGCAAACTCTGAACCAGATGTTGGTCGAGATGGATGGTTTTGATGTCTCTGGCGGTGTGATCATGATCGCTGCCACCAACCGTCCCGATATTTTGGATCCGGCGCTGTTGCGTCCGGGTCGCTTTGACCGACAAATTGCGGTGGAGCGCCCCGACCTCAACGGTCGCTTCGAGATTTTGCAGGTGCACGCCAAAGGCAAGCCGATTAATCCTGATGTTGACCTGATGGCGTTCGCGCGCCGCACTCCTGGCTTCACGGGAGCGGATCTGGCCAATGTGCTCAACGAGGCCGCGCTGCTCACCGCGCGTGGCGGTGAGACGGAAATTAGTAACGTGATCATGGACGAGGCTATTGACCGGGTGATTGCCGGACCGCAAAAGCGCACGCGCGTTATGGATCACGAGGAACGGTTGATCACGGCGTATCACGAAGCCGGTCACGCACTCGTTGCCGCAGCGCTCCCTGGGAACGACCCAGTCCACAAAATCACGATCATGCCGCGTGGTCGCGCACTCGGTTACACCATGGTGTTGCCCGACCAAGAGAAATACTCCACCACGCGCAGTCAAATGCTCAACCAGTTGGCGTACATGCTGGGTGGGCGTGCTGCGGAGGAACTAATTTTCCACGACCCGACAACGGGTGCGTCAAATGACATTGAGAAAGCCACCACCGTGGCTCGCGCCATGGTCATGAATTACGGCATGACCGAACGCTTAGGTGCGATCAAGTACGGCAAGGAAAGCGGCGAGGTGTTCATGGGTCGCGACATGGGCCACACCCGCGATTTCTCCGAGGAGGTTGCCGCCGCGATCGATGAGGAAGTGCGAGCCTTCATCGAGGCGGCGCACCAGGAGGCATACGACCTTCTCGTAGCCAACCGAGAAGCACTCGACGCCATTGTGGTGGCGCTGATGGAGCGCGAGACTCTGGATAAGTCCGAAATCGAAGAGATTTTCCAGGAGTTGACCCTGCGGGAACCACGTGGTGCCTGGACTGGTTCAGCCCGCCGTGCACCGGATCTGCGCGGACCCGTGGAGGTCGCCGTGTTGGAGCGTGCGCCAGCGGCCATAGCAGCGGGCGAGACGGTCGAGGCAGAAGAAGTAATCGTGGCCGACGAGTCGGTCACCCCATGACCGACATTAATCCGATCAGTATCAGTGACCCCGGTCCGTTAGCACCGTACAACCATGCCGGTGTGGAACGTGCAATCCGCGATCTACTGATTGCCATTGGTGAGAACCCCGACCGGGACGGTCTGCAGGACACTCCGGCACGAGTGGCTCGCGGGTACGCGGAGATTTTCGGTGGCCTGCACCAAACGGCAGATCAAGTCCTCACCACCACCTTTGACTTGGGCCACGACGAACTCGTGATCGTCAAGGACATCAGTGTGAACAGCATGTGTGAACACCACCTGTTGCCATTCCATGGTGTTGCCCATATCGGCTATATCCCGAATGAGAGTGGGCGCATTACCGGCCTGTCCAAGTTGGCGCGCGTGACCGATGTCTTTGCACACCGCCCCCAGGTGCAGGAGCGGTTAACTTCACAGATCGCCGATTCGATCATGCGCATTCTTGATCCGCGCGGCGCCATTGTGATCATTGAGGCGGAACACATGTGCATGTCACTGCGTGGCGTGCGCAAGCCGGGAGCGGTGACCACCACGAGTGTTGTGCGCGGCAGTTTGCGCGACCCAGCCACCCGCGCCGAGGCCATGGCGCTCATTTCCCACGGGCGGTAGTTCATGCACCCGCCCGTGATCATGGGGATCTTGAATGTCACGCCGGACTCGTTCTCTGATGGTGGGCAATTCGCCGATCTTCCCGATGCACTGGAGCGTGCTGAGCTCATGAGCGCTGAAGGTGCCACGATCATTGACGTGGGTGGTGAATCCACTCGTCCGGGGGCTGAGCGCATCAGCGTCGAGACGGAGTTAACGCGGGTAATCCCGGTCATTGAGCAGTTGAGTGCACGGGGCATGTACGTCAGCATTGACACCATGCGCGCTGAGGTGGCGCGCGCCGCGATTGCCGCCGGTGCCCGCATGGTTAACGACGTCAGTGGAGGTCTCGCCGACCCAGACATGCTCCCCACCGTTGCCGAGCTTGGCGTGCCGGTGGTGTTGATGCACTGGCGCGGACCCAGCAAGACCATGCAGGAGAACATTGAGTACGGGAATGTAGTTACGGACGTGTGCACGGAATTGCAGCAACAAGCTGTCAGGGCATTAGCCGCGGGCATTGAACGTAACAACATAATTCTCGATCCAGGTATTGGATTCGGCAAGACATTTGAGCACAACTGGGAGTTGCTGCACCAGTTGGATTCACTGCAAGCGCTGGGATATCCGGTTCTCGTGGGTGTTTCCCGTAAACGATTCCTCGGCGCACTTCTTGCCGGGTCAGATGGATCTCCGCGACCCGAACGGGAGCGTGACACCGCATCAGCGGTGATCGCTGCCCAGGTGTTGCGCCGTGGTGCATGGGGCGTTCGCGTGCACAGTGTGCGCGACACCGTCGACTCCTTCCTCGCACTCAATGCCGTTGATCCGCATGTTGTCCACGACCGCATTGAGCTGGTCGGGGTGCGCGACTACGGCTATCACGGAGTCCTGGCGCATGAAAAGGAGCAGGGCCAGTATTTCTCAGTGGATGCAACCCTCGGTTTATCCATTGCCCACGCAGCTTCGAGCGACGATCTCTCGGACACGGTGAATTACGCCGAGGTCGCTGATGCGATTCGCGCTCGGATCACCGGCGAGTCCTTCGATCTGATTGAAAAGCTCGCCGAGCAGATTGCCCAGGATTGCCTGTCCTTCCCGCAGGTTGTGTCTGCCCGAATTCGGGTGCACAAACCCGATGCCCCGATCGACGGTGATTTCGCTGATGTTGTTGTCAGTCGTTACAAGCACAGGTAGTTCAAGGTGGCTCTCATGAACACGTACGTGATCGCCTTTGGTGCCAACATGGGTGACGCTAGTGCCACTTTGCACGCGGCATATGCGGAACTGGCAACCACCTGGCATTGCCGTGCCGCCTCGCACCTGTATCGAAGCGCACCCGTTGGCGGAGTGGAGCAAGCGGACTTCACCAATGCGGTGGCCGTTTTTGAAACCGAACTCACTCCGCACCAGGTCCTTGACGAGCTGCATCGGGTGGAGAACCAGTTCGGCCGTACGCGTGAAGTCAGATGGGGGCCACGAACATTGGACCTGGACATTATTACTGCATGGACTGATGGTGAGCCGGTGATCGTGGAGACGCCTGACCTGACTCTTCCGCACCCGCGGGCATTCGAACGTTCCTTTGTCACTGTTCCGTGGTCGGACATGCAGTTGGCGCCCGAGTGGCAGCACCTTCCAGGACATGGAGAGATATCCACCTTGCCGAGCGCCCAGGAAGAGTTAGTGCGTCTACCAGAAAGATTGGATACCTAATGCAGCAAACAAAGGTGTCACATCTCGTCATTATTTTTGTGATTCTTGGTGCGGTTGGTTGGGCGGTGACCGTTGTCATGCAGGGGCAAACCGGTCGGGCGCTGCCCATTCCCGGACTCGCCGCCGCCGCCCTGTGGATTCTCGGTGCGAGTTTTGGTCTGTGGACTTACTTTGCCAAACCGCGATTGCAGCGGTTGCCAGGTCAGAAGCCCTTTCCACCCTTGGCGTCCGCTCGCATTGCGGTGCTGGCCATGGCCGCCAGCCGAACGGGTGCAGTGATCGGCGGTTTCTATCTCGGTGCAGCACTGGCGTCGATCTCGAATTCCGCCACCCCGGCCGGGTGGTCCACCATGATCTCGGCATTTCTTGCCTCCATCGGTGCGGTCCTGCTGATCGCATCAGGGTTGTGGCTGGAGTCCTTGTGCGTTGCGCGGAATGAGGACGGGTCGGGTAGCTAAACCGGGTAGATAAACACTGAGTCGTGACACGTCCTTCATCAGATAGTCAACGTCAAATTTGTACATAATGTACATTACTACCATGAGTGTTCCAACGGAAATCAGTATTACTCAGGCGCGCAGTGAACTTGCTGAAGTCATTGACAGAGCGCGCATGCATCACGAGCCTGTCTACCTCATGCGACACGGCCAGCGTGTTGCTGCCATTGTCGATTCATCTGATTTAGCCCGACTTCTTGAGCTCGCAGAAGACATGAACGACATTCTGGCGGCGCAGGAAGCCCGCAACGAAATGCAGGAGACGGAGACACTGCCCATCCCATGGGAGTCGGTCAAGGCGGACCTCGGACTTTCATGAGTCTTCAGGTGGTTGTATCGCCACGTGCCGCACGCGCCTTGCGAAAATGTGATCCAGAGGCTCGTCGCCGAATTCAAGCCGTCATTGAATTATTGGCCGACAACCCGAGACCACCAAATGCAGTTGCCCTCGTTGGAGCCGGGTTCGCATGGCGAGTCCGTACGGGCGACTATCGAGTGATCTATGAAATTTACGATCAAGAACTCGTCGTGCTGGTACTGGCTGTGGGGCATCGAAAAGACATCTATAAAAAGACATCGCTCTCAGATTGAAGTGAACCGGACGGGACTCTTGGTGGATGGCACTCTCGGTTTATGGGTACTCTGCACCCATGAGTGAAAACATCCCGCTGGAAGATCTCCCCTTTGATGAACTCCGGCACCAGGCATTCCACCTGGCCGAGAAGCGACTCGATATCGGATTCTTCACCGATGTTTTCGGTCACATGCCCGGCATGGTGGCAATTGAGGGTGAGGGCGGCGATCTGGGCTCCATTGGCGGCACGTTTATTGAAACGGTGCGAGCGGTCAAGGAGATGTTTGGTAAGGACGATCTTGACCCGACGGTTGAATCCCTTCTGCGTGCACGATTCGCCACCTACATTCGCGAAGTAGGGAAAACCCCTCAATAGTTCCCGATTTCTTCCACTGCGTTGAATTGTTACTGATCCTCACATAGCCTGAGGAAAACAGCCACACAACCCATGGTGTTGTTGTGCGCGCTGAATGAAGTAACAGGGAATGGAAGAATGAGGAGTGTGACTATGGAGGTCAGTCGTCGACGTTTCCTTGCTGGTGCAGCGGGAGTCTCTGCATTAGCCGTGGGAGCGACATCTATGGGTGGAACGGCGGCGAATGCGGCCCCTCGGCCTGATGGTCAGGTCGTCACACCACAGATGGCCCTGGAACGACTGCAACGAGGTAACACCCGGTGGGCGAATAACAACTCACGTCGCCGGACGTATGCACCACCCGGTCAATCCCCCGAGGCCGGGCAGTGGCCGTTCGCTGCGATTGTTTCCTGCTCTGATTCACGCGTTGTCCCCGAGGATCTTTTCGATGTCGCGGGCAAGAACCTGTTCATTATTCGCAATGCCGGCAATCTGGTGGACGAGGTAACTTTGGGCATTTTGGAATACGCGGTCGAGCACACGGGCGTATCACTCATTGTGGCGCTCGGGCACGCTCACTGTGGTGCCGTTATTGCAACGCAGTCGTCGTTACAAACGGGAACCATGCCCGGTGGATCCGTAGACAGCATTGTTCGTCACATTGCTCCCGCCATTGAACGGCTCCCCAGTGATCACACGATTGAGCAAGCCATTGAGTCCAATGCTCTGCAATCTGCGCAAAGAATTCAGAATCTCAGTCCACTCATTGCAGAGCGCACGGCAGCCGGCACGGTCGGAATTGTTCAGGCTGTTTATGGACTGAGCAATCGCAGGGTGACGTTTTTCTAACGATCCACGTCGCCTATCACAATAAAACTGCTCTTCACGGCGTCAGCAAGTCGATCTAGTGGTGTGCCTGATAGTGAATGAGCGATTGCCTGCATGTTGTTAAAGGACGCAGATCTCAGCTTCAATCGCCACGGAGTCTTGTCGCCGGCACTCACCAGCAGCCAACCGTTAATACCGGTCGTGCCCTCGCTCCAGGAATAGTTGGTGCCCTCCGGTGCGCGGACAACTTTGGGAAGTACCACGTTCACGGGCTCACCATCAGTGGCGGGCAGTGCGGTGGTGATCTCCGCGATCATGGTGGCGCTGAGGTCGATCTGGCCAATCAGGTGCATAAATCGGGACTGGGCGTCACCATCTGTCGGTGCACTCACCGGGGAAATGGACAACCTGTCGTAGAACAAATACGGGGTGGTGAATCGGGTGTCGTTAGTAAGACCACTCGCGTGACCGACCGGACCACTTGCACCGAATCCGAGAGCATCGGATTCGCTGAGCACAGCCAGGCCCGCGAGGTCGGCTGCGGCAATAGCGTCACGCGCGGGGTTCACTAACTGCTGCGCTGCATGCGCAATGTCCGCAGCGCGCTGCAGCGTCCCCTTGGGCAGGTCGTGAGCCACCCCACCAATGCGGGCAAACATGGGGTGCACCCGATTCCCGGTGACCTGGTCAAACCACACCGCCGTGTCCTCGCGCAATGCGCGAGCGCGTTGAGCGGTCTGGATGTCCACGCTGCCGGTCAGAAAAGCAAGGTCGGCGTTGATGCGGGTTATTTCCGCCATCAGCATGCGGATCCAGGTGGCTCGCTCCGGCGGGGTGATTCCCATGGCGGACTCCACGGTCAGTGCCACACCTAGCTCGGAAGCGAACGGGGCTAACCAATCGTGTCGGTTGGCCAGCATCATGATCTGGCGGTAGTCGCGCACCTCGAATAACTTCTCCGCGCCACGATGCATGAATCCAATGCGCGGGATGGCTCGATTGATCAGGTCGCCATCAAGTTCGAGCTGCAGCTGGAAGCCGCCGTGCGATACCGGGTGGAATTCACCGAGGTCCAGTGAGAGATCTCCGGGGGCGAGACCAATGCCGACTGTCAGGGAACGCACGGGTGCATCGTTGCATGCGGGTGTTGAGAGGGGTTGACCAGATTGGTTGACCAGATTGGTTGATCAGATTGGCTGTACCAGCCAATGAAAGTCCGAGTGCCGTTCCGGTCGAGTCACGTCGGCCGTGGGTAAGCCGCGCTGTTCACCCACCGCGACCAGTGATTCCACGCACACATGGGCGGTGATATTGGTGCTGCCGTCCGGGACGGGTCGAACAATGCGCCCCGTGCGGTACCCCGCGAGCGTGCCGGCATCAAAGACGCCGCGTTCGCGCTCCGCCTGCGTGGTGCAGTAGTCCACGGCAATGGCGCAGCCGTGATCAAAGACGTTGAGCAGGGTGCCCCACAGTGCATCACGGGTGGACCCGACCTCACGCCGCGCACCGGGGACGGTGGCCGGCCACCACTGTTCCAGCCACTGAGCATCCGCCGCGCTAGCAATCTCTCCGAGGGTCTCGACTCCAGTGACCGGATCAACGTGCACCACGCGCGGAGCCAGCGTGTCATCTAATTCGGCCACCTGCAGTGGAATGTCGTCCAGCAACTCGTGCGCCACCACCACGCCGGCACCCCCGCGTGGACTGATGTCTCGAATATCTCCGTCAGGAACATTAAGTGACTCAACCTGCCACGGTAGTTTTCGATGATCACACAGCTGGCGCACATCCCGAGCCAACTGTTCACCTCCGGCACCCGCATCAAGAACGGTAAAGGGAGCGGGTTCGCCTAGTCGGCGATAGTGCATCAGGGCAATCTCAAAGATTCTCTGTGATGTAGCGGCTGAGTCCATGATCGTGGTGCGAAAGTGAGCCACCGGATCAGCATTGCGTCGATAGAAACCGTCCGGACCGTAATGGGCATGCTCCCATGCTGCGCACCAGGTAGGGGACATGTCACAGCACGTTACTGACCCCTAGGCTTTCAACATGAATGCGCCCCACCACCCGCGCTTGCGCGTTGGCGTGGTCAGCGCGGGCAAAGTTGGTGCCGTGCTGGGCGCCGCACTCCGCTCCGCCGGGCACAGTGTGACCGGGGTTGCCGCCGTCTCGGATATTTCCCGCTTACGCGCGGAAGCGTTACTTCCAGGAGTCCCGATTCTTCCGGCCGATCAGGTAGCGGCCGAGTGCGAGTTACTGATCCTGGCGGTGCCGGACGACGTCCTTCCCCGTCTGGTGCAGGGAATGGCCAGTGCGGGTGTGTTCCCACCGGGGCAGTTCATGGCGCACACCTCCGGTAGTTACGGGGTGTCGGTGCTCGCGCCAGCAACAGAGGCACTCCCCATGGCCATTCACCCGGCCATGACATTTACCGGAACCAGTATTGACTTGAGCAGATTGCACGACACCCCCTTCGGCGTCACCGCCATGGAGGAAATCCGACCGGTCGCTGAGGCCCTGGTCGTGGAAATGGGTGGGGATCCGGTGTGGGTGCCCGAGGAAGCGCGACTGATTTATCACGCCGCCATGGTGATGGGTTCGAACTACCTGAACGTGTTGGTGAACGAGTCCATTGCACTCCTGCGCGATGCCGGCATGGAGGAGCCGGGCCGTTTACTCACGCCGTTATTGAGTGCATCCCTGGACAACGCACTGCGTTTTGGTGACAAAGCTCTCACCGGACCAATTGTTCGCGGTGATTCCGTCACGATCGGTAAACACCTCGCCGCGTTGGTGGATAGGCCTCAGACCCGCAGCGCGTATCAAGTTCTGGGTCGACTGGCCGTGGACCGCGCCCTCGAAGCGGGAATGATTAGTGTCGACCAAGCCGCCAACCTGTTGGTGGAATTGGGGGACAAGCAGATGGGAAGTCAGTCGTGACCGTTGTCGTCCACACGCGCAAGGACTATTGGGCGCTCATGGAAGGGGCTCCAGACAACGAGGCGCGTGGTGATCGCGCTTGCGTTCCCACCATGGGCGCATTGCACGCCGGTCACATGCAGCTGGTGACCGCGGCACGTGAGTTGGTAGGACCGCGCGGACAGGTTGTTGTCACTATTTTTGTTAATCCCACCCAGTTCGGTGCGAGTGAGGATCTGGCCAGTTATCCGCGGCCATTCCACGAGGACGTGGCGCAGTGTGTGACCGCGGGGGTGGACATTGTGTTCGCGCCGACAGTTGAGGAGATGTACCCCGGTGGCGCTCGCTTGGACACCATGACGAGTGTGCATCCCGGTCCGGTGGGGGAGATACTCGAGGCGGTTGACCGACCAGGCCACTTTGCCGGGATGCTGACCGTTGTGGCGAAGTTGCTGAACATTACCCAACCGCAGCACGCATTCTTTGGTGAGAAGGACTATCAACAATTGGCGTTGATCACGTCGATGGTGGCTGATCTGAATATGCCCGTCACAGTGCACGGGGTACCCACCGTGCGGGACGCGGACGGTGTTGCTCTCAGTTCCCGCAACACCTACTTATCTGAGTCCGAACGAGTGATTGCCCAATCAATCCCCGCCGCATTGCGGGCCGCGCAGCGCACCGAGGGGACCGTCGCGGACAAGGTGCAGGTTGCGCAGGCGCACCTGTCAGCCGAGATTGATGTTCATTACCTGGAGGCCATGTCCAACGATCTCAGTGCACGGTTGGATCCCGCGCAGGTTCCTGTGAGTGGCCGTCTGCTCTTTGCCGGCAACGTGGGCAGCACTCGACTGATTGACAACATGGATATTGGTGCAGGTGGAACGGGAGACACGGCATGACGGCGCACCTACCGCGCTGGTTGACCGCGGAGAAACCCGGATGGACGGTCGAGGCAGATGCGATTGTGGTCGGATCCGGTGTTGCCGGTTTGTCCGCAGCACTGCGGTTGCGCAAAGGTGGGCGCCGCGTTCTGTTGATCACCAAAGCCCAGATAGATGAAGGCTCCACCCGATGGGCACAGGGCGGAATCGCCGCAGCACTGTCCAAGGACGACTCACCCTCGGAGCACCGTGACGACACGTTGACCGCAGGTGTGGGGTTGTGCAATCGCGATGCCGTGGAGGTGTTGGTCACCGAGGGTCCGCAGGCTGTCCGCGATCTGATCACCCTGGGCGCGAACTTTGATTTGGACCCCAGTGGGGAGATCGCCCTGACGCGGGAAGGTGGTCACCACCGTGATCGCATTGCGCACGCCGGCGGGGACGCCACCGGTGCCGAGATCTCGCGCGCACTTGTTGCCGCAGTAATTAACGACCCCGGCATTGAAATAATTGAAAATGCCCTGGCATTGGATCTGTTACTCAGTGAGTCTGGCTCCGCCCAGGGAATCACCCTGCACGTGATGGGCACCGGCCAACGAGGCGGTGTGGGTGCGGCATTAGCTCCGGCCGTGGTGCTCACCACGGGTGGGTTTGGTCAAGTGTTTGGGCAAACAACAAATCCGTATGTTTCCACCGGCGACGGCATCGCGCTGGCATTACGGGCGGGTGCGAATGTGGCCGATCTAGAGTTTGTGCAATTTCATCCGACCGTCATGTGGTTGGGACCCTTGGCCCAAGGTCAGCAGCCCTTGGTGAGTGAAGCGGTGCGCGGCGAGGGGGCGCACCTCCTGGACATTCATCACGAGCCGTTTATGCACAACCAACATGAACTGGGGGATCTGGCACCGCGCGACATTGTGGCCAAGGCGATCACGCGACGCATGCGCGAGACAGGTAGTGAACACGTGTGGTTGGACGGTCGCATGTTGGGTGCGGACATGTGGGTGCACCGGTTCCCGAACATCTTGGCCAATTGCCGCACGCGCGGCATTGATCCGGTCACGGATCTGATTCCGGTGGCGCCTGCGCAGCATTATGTGTCCGGCGGTGTCGTGACAGACCTGATGGGCCGCACCAGCATCCCCGGCCTGTATGCCGCTGGTGAGACAGCGTGCACCGGTGTGCACGGTGCCAACCGACTTGCATCCAACTCCCTGTTGGAAGGGCTGGTCTTTGCCCGCCGCAGCGCACAGGCCATTGCGCAGGACAACCCGCAGAAAGAACCTGTTGTCATTACGCACGCGCAGGACAGCTACCTCGTTCCACACCGGTTGCGTCGCGAAATGCAAGGCGTTATGGATCGCAATGTGGGTGTGTTGCGCAGCCGGGAATCACTCGAACACGCACAGCACTGGCTGGACACACTCGACACAACAGGAGCACGCGAGTGCACCGAGGACTGGGAGAGTGCAAACATGTATGCGATCTCCACCGTGTTGACCCACCATGCCCTGCTGCGAGAGGAGACCCGGGGATCACATTGGCGCGAGGACTACCCCTCCCAGGAGCAGGCGTATCAGGGTCGGCTAGTTTCGCATCGCAATGCGGACGGGGACGTGATCACAGAAATGGTGGGAATTAATTCCTGATGCACAGACATAAGTTGAAGAAAGACATCTCTGACTCGTTGATCGCGGCGGGACTAAACCCGCTGGACGTCACCGAAGTGGTGTTGCGTTCACTCCACGAGGATGTTGACGACAGCGGCGACATCACGTCCATTGCCACCATTCCAGCGGAGCACGTGAGCACACTCGATCTGGTGGCTCGCTCCGCCGGTGTTGTTGCCGGTGTGCCGGTGGCCGCTGCGGTGTTTCATATTCTCGGCGGTACCGCGGTGTCCACTGAGGAGTTGGTGCAGGACGGTGACGCGGTGCAACCGGGCACGGTCATTCTCCGCGTATCCGGTCCGACCCGGATTCTGTTGCAGGCAGAGCGACCGGCACTGAACCTCCTGTCCCACTTGAGTGGTATTGCCACGGACACGAATGAGTGGGTTCGTGCGGTGGCGGGCACATCTGCGCAAATTCGCGACACCCGCAAGACAACACCGGGGTTGCGTTTCCTAGAGAAATACGCGGTGCGGTGCGGTGGTGGCACCAATCACCGCATGAATCTCTCAGATGCGGCACTGGTGAAAGACAATCACGTTGCTGTCGCGGGCGGAGTCGGGCAGGCATTCGCCCTGATCACCACCGCCCACCCAGATGTTGACGTGGAGGTCGAGGTGGACTCCCCCGAGCAGTTGGATCAGGTGGTGGCCGCGGGCGCTGACCTGGTGTTGCTCGACAACTTCACCGTGGACCAGATCGCTGCGGCGGTGCGCGCCCACGGTGGCGCGGTGAAGCTGGAGGCCTCCGGCGGGTTAACCATTGCGACCGCCCGGGAGGTCGCGGCGACCGGTGTCGATTACATTGCGGTAGGTGCCCTGACGCACTCTGCGCCCGTGCTCGATATTGGTGCGGACATTCGACTAGGTGAATCGGGAGTGGGGGAGTAAACGTGCTACTCGCCATTGACGTGGGCAACACCAACACGGTGGTGGGGCTCTTTGCTGGATCGGAACTGCACAAGTCGTGGCGGATCAAGACCGACTCCGAGGAGACAGCAGACGAACTCGCCTTGAAGTTCACCGGTCTGCTCGCCGGCGAACCCTCAGTGACTGGGATTTCGTTGTGCAGCACCGTTCCTGCCGTGTTGCACCAGTACCGCCTGATGTTTGATCGGTATTACTCCGGCATGACCACCGTTATTGTGGAGCCAGGAATCAAAACAGGCGTGCCCATTCTGACCGACAACCCGAAGGAAGTCGGCGCCGACCGCATTGTGAACACACTGGCCGCGCACACCCTGTTCGGTGGCCCGAGCATTGTTGTTGACTTTGGTACATCCACCAACCTGGACGTTGTCTCCGCCAAGGGTGAGTTTCTCGGTGGAGCGCTCGCACCGGGAATTGAAATTTCCTTGGAGGCACTCGCATCGCGAGCCGCGCAATTGCGCAAGGTGGAATTGGTGGCCCCGCGGTCCGTGGTGGGCAAGAACACGGTGGAGGCGCTCCAAGCCGGTGCGCTCTACGGCTTCGCCGGCCAGGTGGACGGGCTGGTGGACCGGATTATTGCGGAGATCGGTCCGGTGACCGCGGTGGTGGCCACCGGCGGATTGAGTTCGATTGTTGTTCCGGAGTCGCGCACCATCACGGTGGAGGAGCCCAATCTCACCCTGATCGGATTAGCCCTGCTCTTCGAAAAAAACAACCAGAGCACCTGAGGTTCGACATCACGCGCGACATTGCACGCGTGCAATAACGCAGCCTGAGTAAAAACGCTGTGTGCCCATTGCACGATTGCAATGTCAACAAAAAATGCGATCAGGTAGGTGGAGTCCGTGCCCGGGTTGGCGCGCGGAAGGCTGGTTACCGGTTCGGGTTCGGGGCTAACGTCTGCGCTGCCGCCACTACGCCCAGCACGACGGCGAGTCCATGCACCGGCCCACTGGTACGCGGAAGGATCAGGGTGCGGATCCCCAGGTTGGCGGCGGAGCCGTCGTCCATCGCGTTGTCGCCGACCATCAGCACGGTGTGCGGATTAAGTCCCAGGGCATCGAGGGCGTGCAGAAAAGCTTCAGGGTTGGGTT
>JAIOWY010000031.1:0-14816 GCA_021741845.1 Candidatus Nanopelagicales bacterium | reverse complement strand
GCATGGTTCTGGAACTCAAGGACAAGGTGGGCGCTGTATCGACGTCGGGCGCTGCCGTGTCGGCGTCCGTCAACGCCTCGTGGCGGGTGGCGGTTGCAGATGCTCTCGGGTCATTAGGGTGGACGCGTCGTGAGGCGGATCTTGCTGTGGACCGGGTAGCCGAATCAGTTCCCGATCTGGTTGATGCAGCCGATCCTGACATTAGTGCGCTACTCAAGGTTGCTCTCCGTTCATTGGATCGCTCATGAGTGACTCCGTCACATTCGATCAGGCCTACCCGGATGACTCGGCTATTGAGGGTGCATTACGTCCCAAGTCCTTGTCAGAGTTCATTGGACAAGACCGAGTCAAAGCCCAATTGGGGCTTGTGCTTGAGGCAGCCAATAGGCGCAATGGTGTGGCGGACCATGTCCTGCTCAGTGGACCTCCAGGACTGGGCAAAACCACATTAGCCACCATCATTGCCGCGGAATTGGGTGCGCCCGTTCGCATGACCTCTGGCCCGGCTCTGCAACATGCGGGAGACGTTGCTGCCGTGCTGTCGAGTTTGCAGCCCGGAGAGGTGCTCTTTCTCGACGAAATACACCGAACCGCCCGAGCCGCTGAAGAAATGCTCTATCTGGCCATGGAGGATTTTCGCGTTGATGTGATTGTGGGTAAGGGTCCCGGTGCCACCGCGATCCCGCTGGAGATTGAGCCATTTACGCTCGTCGGTGCCACGACGCGTGCTGGTCTGCTTCCATCACCACTGCGAGATCGCTTCGGCTTTACGGCGCATTTGGATTTCTATGATGCCGATGACCTCACAGTGATTGTCACTCGAAGTGCGGAATTATTAGGGGTAGAACTCACCCCGGAGGGCGCGGCGGAATTAGCCGGAAGGTGCCGGGGTACGCCTCGGATTGCTAACCGGTTACTCCGACGAGTTCGGGACTGGGCCCAGGTGCATGGGTCGGGGGTGGTTGACCTGGATTCGGCCCAGGCTGCCCTGGAACTCTACGAAGTGGACGAATTGGGACTCGACCGGATCGACCGATCGGTGCTCGTCGCACTGATTGAGCGATTCAATGGGGGGCCGGTAGGGCTATCAACACTCGCTGTTGCTGTCGCGGAGGAACCAGAAACAATTGAGTCGGTGTCAGAACCCTTCCTTGTCCGTCACGGCCTGTTGACTCGGACTCCTCGGGGGAGAGTGGCCACTCCTGCCGCCTGGCGTCACCTCGGTCTGGTCATGCCGGCCTCAGCTACAGGTTTCACCGACCCTCCCGGCCAAGAGATACTGGATCTCGCCTAGAAACCGGCTCCGTTAGTCTTGCAGCATTCGTATCCACTCATGTGAAGGATCCCCATGGATTTACTCGGTTTGGCGCCTATTCTGCTGCTCGTTGGTGCGTTCTATTTTTTGCTTATCCGGCCACAGAAGAACCGGCAGAAAGCCCAAGCCCAGATGGTGGCCAATATTGCGGCCGGCACTGATGTCATGACCACTGCGGGGATATTCGGGACAGTGCGCAGTGCCGGCGAGGACGAACTCCTGCTCGAAATCGCGCCAGGCACCATTATTCGGATCCTGCCGGCGGCCATTGCCAAGGTAATAACGCCCCCGGCTCCCATGGAACTAGATCAACCTGAGTAGATTTTGGTGCTCGCCTGAGTGGCGAGCCCTGTCCCAGTCCGACGTCGGAGGATTTTTGTGGCTACACCGGTAAGAACCAGACCTTGGCGCATGCTGTCTGCACTCCTTGTGATTCTCGTGGGGTTTAGCGTCTGGGCATTCTTTCCGGGAACGGATTCCTCCGTGCGTTTAGGGCTGGACTTGCAAGGTGGAACCCAAATCATCTTGGTCCCAACGCCGGTCGTTGACGGCGCCAGTATCACCGACGACCAGCTGTCTCAAACGGTGGAGATCCTGCGTGCTCGAGTGGACAGTCTGGGTGTGGCCGAGTCCGAGGTCACCACAGCTGGATCTGGTGACGATGCCGCGATAGTTGTGTCCGTTCCTGGCGAGAATCAAGATCGCTTAGTGGAACTCGTGCAGCAAACCGCTCTCTTAGATTTCCGTCCGGTATGGAACGTGCTAGCTCCGTCGCCCGTTGCCCCAGTTGACGGAGCGGCGGAGGTGACTGCACCGACTGGAATAGTTCAGGCAGCGGAGAACACTCCTGAATTCGAGTCTGAACTCAATG
This sequence comes from Candidatus Nanopelagicales bacterium, assembly GCA_021741845.1. Classification (GTDB taxonomy): domain Bacteria; phylum Actinomycetota; class Actinomycetes; order S36-B12; family S36-B12; genus UBA4592. The sequence goes on along the minus strand of JAIOWY010000031.1, from coordinate 12,630 downwards.
CGCTCGACTGCCTAGATCCTGTCAACTACGCGGGGGGTACGCCAGATAATCCTGAGCAATGGTTGGGCACTTGTGAACAGAGCGGTGCCGCAAAGTATTCGCTGCAACCGGCATTCATCAAGGGAACAAATGTCACGAATGCCACGGCAGAGTTGCCCCAAGGGGGCGTTGGCTGGGTAGTCAATTTGGAATTTGATACCGATGGTGCATCGGCATTGGCCACGGCGTCAACGGACCTCAGTGCACTACCAGAATGCGGCACCGGACAAAGCCCCTGTAACGCCTTTGCCATTGTGCTGGACGGGGTTGTGGTGTCCGCCCCTCGATTCAACGAACCTATTCTCGGTGGCCAAGCGTCGATTGAAGGTGACTTCACGGCCCAGGAAGCCCGCGATCTAGCCAATATCCTGAAGTACGGCGCCCTTCCCGTGACTCTGGACCCGGTTGATATCACCACCATCTCGCCGACGGTTGGTAAAGATCAGCTCGAGGCCGGATTAATTGCCGGAGGCATTGGATTGCTCCTGGTCACGGTGTATCTACTTTTCTACTACCGGGTACTGGGAATCGTTGCCGCATTGAGTTTGGTGGTTGCTGCGATTCTCCTCTACGTCGTTTTCATCTCATTGAGTAAGTCGATAGGACTAACCCTGACCTTGGCAGGAGTGGCGGGTGCCATTGTCGCCATCGGTATTACTGCGGACTCTTTTATCGTGTATTTCGAACGCATCCGAGATGAAATTCGCGACGGCAAATCTTTGCGACAAGCATGTGATACCGGATGGATTCGTGCGCGGCGAACGCTCTTGGCGGCAGACTTTGTGTCCATTCTTGCCGCGGTAGTTCTCTATTTGTTGTCCGTGGGCAGCGTCCGAGGGTTTGCTTTTGTCTTAGGTCTGACCACACTCATTGATATCTTGATTGCTTTCTGGTTCACCCACCCTGTGGTTGTGCTTCTTGGTCGAACCAAGTTCATGCAACGGGGTTCGAGGTGGACTGGGCTAGACCCAGAGCGTCTCGGAGGTATCAGCTTGGCTGATGCCATGGCGGGGCAATCTCGACGCAAGCGGAGAGAGGGTGTGGCATGAGCAAAGTTGGCAACCTCGGTCAGCGCATGTATCGCGGAGAAGTCTCCTTTGACTTCATTGGCCGCAAAAAGACTTGGTACACAATAAGTGCGATTATTTTGCTCATTAGCGTTGGTGCAATCCTTTTCCGCGGCCTGAATCTCGGAATTGAGTTCAAGGGGGGCGCCGACTTCACGCTGCCGAATGCGACATGCTCCGTTGAACAGGCCCGTGACATTGCCGAGACGGAGACTGGCGCGCAGACAATCGTCACGCAGACCGGCTCGGGCACTGTGCGTGTGCAGACTGAGACATTGACGCCGGAGGCCTCCGAGCAGCTCGCCGGCACATTAGGTGACGCCTGTGGTGTGGCGCAGGAGGACATTAAGTATCAGGTGGTTGGACCCACATGGGGTGCAGAAATCTCCAAGAAAGCTCTCCAAGGGCTCGGGGTTTTCCTCCTCCTTGTGACCCTATTCCTCACCATATATTTTGAGTGGCGCATGGCTGCTGCTGCATTAGTGGCTTTGGCGCACGACCTCATCATCACCATAGGTATTTATGCGCTTATTGGGTTAGAGGTCACCCCAGCATCCGTGATTGGATTGCTCACCATCTTGGGCTACTCCTTATATGACACGGTGGTGGTCTTTGACAAGGTCAAAGAAAATACGCGTGGGCTGACAGGTCAGTCCATTCTGACTTATGACGAAGCCGCCAACCTGGCGGTCAATCAGACCTTGGTGCGATCCATCAATACATCTATTGTGGCGCTGCTACCTATTATCGCGATCATTTTTGTTGGTGCTTTCATTCTGGGTGCTGGAACATTATTGGACCTGGCTGTGGCTCTAGCGATCGGTATGGTGGCTGGTACGTTCTCATCTATCTTCATTGCAACACCGGTGCTGGCCCAACTGAAGTCAGCGACCCCCGAGATGAAGTCACTGGCCACGCGGGTGCGTGCGCGCCGAGCCCAGGTGGCGAAAAAAGTCGCTGCAGTGGACGAGGGGTCCGAGACGGACAGCGGGGGAGCGGCTCGGGTTGCTACCGGAGCGTCTATCACGGACACTGGAATCGTGGAGCGTAATCAGCCCCGAAAGCAGCCTCGCTCTAAGCGCAAGAAGGGCTCCTGACCGTAGTATTGCGGCAGGTGGAGGAAGTTACTCTCGTACTCCCTTCGACGGATTGCCCAAGGGTGAGGAGGTGAACTCGTGTCAGAGGACCTAGTCACGCCCGCCGAGACCATCTCGGTTCCAACCGATTCCGGGCTGCGTTCACGGCTGGGTCGATTCACGTCTCGATCGGGCAATTCGGAAATTGAACCGCTGCTCCGCACTTTGCGAAAGTATCACCCTAAGTCAGATACCAAGGTTGTTGAGCGCGCTTACGAAACTGCTCGGTACATGCATCGCGATCAAAAGCGTCGGTCAGGGGAGCCGTACATAACGCACCCTGTTGCCGTCGCAGAAATCCTGGCCGAGCTCGGCATGACATCGACGACCTTGGCTGCTGCGCTTCTTCATGACACGGTGGAGGACTGTGGCTACTCGCTCGACTCCCTTCGCGAGGATTTTGGCGACGAAATTGCACTGCTCGTTGACGGTGTGACCAAACTGGACAAGGTGTCCTATGGCGAGGCAACGGCTGCGGAGACGGTGCGAAAAATGGTCGTTGCCATGGCCCGTGATATTCGGGTACTAGTCATCAAGTTGGCTGATCGACTTCATAACATGCGAACGTTGAGGTACCTCCCGGACACTAAACAGGACAAGAAGGCTCGGGAAACGCTGGAGATCTATGCACCGCTGGCGCACCGGCTGGGCATGAATGCCATCAAGTGGGAACTAGAGGATCTGGCGTTTGGCACGTTACACCCGAAAATGTTTGAAGAAATTGATCGTCTTGTTGAGCAAAGGGCTCCTTCTCGCGAACGTAATCTCAACGTGATCCTGGGGCAGTTGAATGAGGATCTAAGGAAAAGCAAGATAAAAGCCCAAGTAACTGGGCGTCCCAAGCATTACTACTCGATTTATCAAAAGATGATCGTGCGAGGACGCGATTTCACGGACATTTATGACTTGATTGGTGTCCGTATCCTCGTGGACGATATTCGTGATTGCTATGCCGCTTTGGGCACGATCCATGCCAAATGGAGTCCCGTTCCGGGGCGCTTCAAGGACTTTATCGCCATGCCAAAGTTCAACATGTATCAGTCGTTGCACACAACCGTTATAGGGCCCGACGGCAAGCCTGTTGAAGTTCAGATCCGCACCCATGAAATGCACAGGGCAGCGGAGTATGGCGTTGCCGCGCACTGGCGGTACAAGCAAGGGTCAGACATCAAGATGGACGACTTTGCCTGGCTCAGGCAGCTGGTGGACTGGCAAAAAGAGACGACGGATCCCAGTGAATTTCTTGACTCACTGCGCTACGACCTCGGCAGCGCTGAGGTGTACATATTTACACCCAAGGGCGATGTTTTCTCACTCCCTTCTGGCTCAACACCGGTTGATTTCGCGTACTCCGTTCACACGGAAGTCGGACATCGGTGTGTGGGAGCCAGGGTTAATGGGAAATTGGTGCCGTTGGAATCGGCCTTGGCCAATGGAGACGTTGTTGAAATTTTCACCTCGAAATCAGAAGGCGCGGGTCCCAGCAGGGACTGGTTGAATTTCGTTTCGTCGGCGCGAGCACGTAGCAAGATTAAAGCGTGGTTCTCGAAAGAGAGGCGCGAGGAAGCGATTGACACGGGCAAAGACCAAATCGTCCGCGCTGTTCGTAAACAAGGTTTGCCCTTACAGCGCATGATGACCAATCAGGCCCTGCAGACGATTGCCGCGGATTTACATCAAGCGGATGTTTCAGCGTTGTATGCCTCGGTCGGGGAGGGCCGTATTTCGGCCCAGTCGATTGTGAGTCGATTGATCGAGGCTTCTGGCGGAGTGGACGGTGCCGCAGATGACACCGCGGAAACCATGTTGCCGAGTTTTGGAACCCAAACGCGATCCCGCACCCACGACGTCGGTGTTGTGGTGAAAGGTACGGACGACGTATGGGTGAAGTTGGCACGCTGTTGTACCCCGGTGCCAGGGGACCCGATCTTTGGTTTTGTGACTCGTGGTTCAGGGGTTTCCGTGCATAGGACCGACTGTGTCAACATGGAGTCGCTCAAGAGTCAGCCGGAGCGACTAGTGGATGTCGAGTGGGCACCCACGCCTCAAAGTGTTTTCCTGGTCAACATCGCGGTTGAGGCACTGGATCGATCTAGGCTCTTAGCTGACGTCACCAAGGCTCTTTCGGACACCCATGTCAATATTCTTAATGCTTCGGTGGCTACCACCCGAGATCGGATCGCGACTTCACGTTTCACCTTTGAGATGGCGGACCCTAAACACCTCGGTTCGGTTTTGAAAGCCGTGCGAAATGTCGAAGGTGTTTTTGACGCATATCGCGTCTAGGCCACGAAAAAACTCTTAGCGGTTGTTCTGGGCTGCCGCGTTTTCTGCAGCTCCCAGCAGTGCCGTGAGATTATCGATAGACAATTGAATTTCTGCCGCCTTCTTCGAATCTCCTTTTTCTTGAGCCTTAGCGAGCTCCACTTGGTATCGAGCTAGTCCGTCGGAGAATGCATTAGCTGTATCCATAGCTCTGGCAACAACTTCCGGGTTCACCGCCGTCCACTGCTTCTCATCTTCCTTGCGAATAGTGTCCTCGACCTTTTTCAAGCGAGCATCGAGCCGATTTCGATCAGCTTTTGGTAGGTCGCCCGCTTTGTCCCACGCTGTTTGAATCTCTCGAAGGGAGCGCTTGACCGACTTCAAATCCTTAGAGCCAAGGGGGAGGAGCGCCTCTGCCTGGACGACAAGCGCCTCCTTGGCCGGCACATTCTCGGCGAGTTTCTCGTCCTCACGGGCTTCCGCTTCCTTCAGTGAGGTAAAGAATTCATCTTGAGCGGCCTTGAAGCGTTTCCACAGTTTGTCTTCGTCCGCCCGTGAAGCGCGCGGGGCTTTCTTCCACTCCGCCATGAGGTCCTTGAACTTCTTAATTCCCGCTTTGGGGTCGGTTGTAGTTGCAGCAGCTTGAGCCAAGGCAATCAGTTCCCTCTTGCGGCCCAGGGCTTCCTTGCGTACCGCATCCAATTCATGGAAGTGGGCACGGCGCCGTTTGTCAAAAGACGTTCGGGCCGCACTGAGTCGCTTCCATAATTCCTGTTCGGTGCTCCGATCAACTCGTGGGAGCACTTTCCATTCTTCGACTATTGCTGCGAACCGCTCAGCCGTGTTCTTCCATGATTCGGAGTTAGCTAATGACTCTGCTTCTTCGGTCAATGCCTCCCGCTGGGCGCGGGAAACAGCCCTGAGTTGCGCTTTACGTTCCTTCTCGGCGGTCCGATGAGTCTCAATAAGAGCGTCAACAGCCTGGCAACGGGATTCCAGGGTCTGAATATCGCCGACAAATGAGCGAGCAGTGAGTGCCTCTCGCACCTTTGTTAGGGCGGCTACCGCGGATTCTGGGCTGACTTTTGCTTCCTTGAGTCGAGATTCCAGAATGTCTACTTCGACAACGAGGTCGTCATATTTTCGCGCATAGAAGGTGAGGCCTTCGTGGGGTGTGCCAATGGTGTATTGACCGACCACCACTTCCCCCTCAGGAGCTTTGAGATAGACCGTGCCGTCGTCGGTGACTCGGCCCCACTGCGACGCCTGAGAAATGGCGGGGCGAATAACGGGTCTCAAGGAGGCGGGAGTTGGTTGTTCGGTCATATCTGTAACCTTTCAATAGGTTGGGCTGCAACGGGTGCGCAGCCACCGCATTTCTCTCTAGCATGTGGTCGAGTCGGGTCGGTCGGGCATCGAATCTACCGCTCCTGGTAGACAACACCCACTGTGACCCAGGAATATCGATATTGGGCAGAAAAGATCGAAACGTTAAGAAACTGTTGCTGAATTGATGAACACCGGCTGGATTGGGGTGCCGTCGGTCAATCCGTCCACGACTCCAGCCGCGGCGACCTCTTGGACAATGTCCAAACCGCTGACCACCTGGCCCCAGATGGTGTAACTCCCCGGCAGAGTGGTGTCTTGATAGACAATAAAGAACTGGGATCCTGAGGTCCCTGGTCCCGCATTGGCCATAGCGATAGTGCCCGCGGGGTAATTTGCCTCACCTTCAGCGGGAAGATTTTCGTCCGGAACCGTGTAACCCGGACCTCCTGTGCCGTCGCCGGCTGGGTCCCCGCACTGCAGCACGTAAATCCCCGCAGTGGTTAATCGGTGGCACGCTGTGTTGTCGTAGAACCCGGAACTGGCGAGAAATGCTTCCGAATCGACCGTTTGGGCAGCTGAGGGGTTGAGTTCAATCACAATATCGCCGCAATTGGTTGCCAGTGTGAGCGTGCTGGGCTGTGGGTCGACGGGGGTAGGTCCGTCGGGATAGCTGATGTCGTTTGCCCGAGGCGTTCCGACGGGGTCACACCCGGGCAGGCTGCTCGCCGCCGTCGGGGTGTCGAGAACTGTGGGGTCTGAAGCGATGGGGGCTGATTCTTCGGATCGAGTGGCATTGAAACCCACCCAACCCAGAGCTGCTATCACAATGGCGGCCACAACGACAATGGCAGCAATACGCTGATTGCGGCGAGCCTGCTGTGCGCGAGCCGCCCGGCGTTGTTGCTGTCGTTCATATTTGGCTCGGGCTAATTCTCGTTCGCGCTTTTGAGTGGACATTGGGCTCCAGTCACCATTGTGTGAATTATCAGTCGGGCGTTTTATTGCCGTGGCGCAGTCTAAGCCGTCCCCATCGGTAGGCTGAGACCCTTATGTTGATCGAGGGATTTCCAGCAGGTTCATGGGCCACAAACTGCTACGTCGTGGCAGCCGGCCCCGGTGAACCGGCTCTGATCATTGATCCCGGCCAGGATTCCATACGGGGGATTCGCGAGATTGTGGAGAGGCACAACCTTCACCCTGCGGCTGTCCTATTGACGCACGGACACATGGACCACATCTGGTCAGTGGCACCATTAGGCAAGGAATTCGAGATTCCGGCCATGATTCACAGCAAAGACCGGTATCGGTTAGCAGATCCTGCGGGCAGCAGCCTGGTAGCGGCTCGGGAGCAGTTGCTGGCCATGACCCAGGGTGACCTGGAGCTGACCGAGCCCGAGGACATTGTGATTATTGAGAACAACACATTCATCTCTCTTGCCGGTTTAGAACTGGGATTTGAACACGCGCCGGGGCACACGGAAGGCTCCATGATCATTCGCCACACGACACCGGACGCTGAGGTTGTCTTCTCCGGCGACGTGTTGTTCGCCGGATCCATTGGTCGCACCGATTTACCTGGCGGAAGTTCGACGGACATGCAACGGACACTGGAAAGTGTCATGCTGCCGCTGCCGGATCACACCGTTGTGTTCCCTGGACACGGTGAATCGACCACCATGGGAGTGGAGAAAGCAACCAATCCTTATTTGCGCATGCCGTCCACCACACACCCGACGAGGGGGCTGTGATGTCGGAGGCCATTCAAGCGCCCAAAGGAGTACCGGACTACGCGCCACCCCGAAGCCGAGATTTCCGGTTTGTGAGAGAGGCATTGTCGGCACCCGCTGTGCTAGCCGGTTACGACTACATTGAACTTCCGGTATTTGAGTCGACCGAACTGTTTGTACGCGGTGTTGGCGAAAGCACTGATGTCGTCAGCAAAGAGATGTACACCTTCACTGATCGCGGTGAAAGATCGATCACACTTCGGCCCGAAGGTACGGCGGGGGTTATTCGCGCCATTATTGAGAACCGACTGGATAAAGCGGGTCTCCCGGTGAAGTTGTGGTACGCAGGTCCCTTCTTCCGAGCCGAAAGGCCACAGCAGGGAAGGTATCGCCAACTGCAACAAGTTGGAGTAGAAGTGGTGGGCAGTGACGATCCCGCCATTGATGCTGAAGTGATTGCCTTGGCCTATCAAGGGTTCCAGAGTTTAGGGTTGCGCGACTTCTTTCTTGACCTCACGTCATTAGGGTGCGCAACATGCCGACCGCCGTATCGGGACGCTTTGCAAGGCTTCCTACTCACGTGCGATCTCGATCCGGAGACACGGCAACGGGCTGAGATTAATCCATTGCGCGTGCTTGACGACAAGAGAGAGTCCGTGAGGGTGCAAATGTCCGAGGCGCCTTTAATGGTGGATCATTTATGCGCCGAATGCACCCAGCATTATGCGAGCGTCCGAGAATTTCTCGCAGCTATGGGTGTCACCTGGAGAGAAAATCCACACCTTGTCCGCGGGTTGGACTACTACACGCGAACCACCTTTGAGTTTGTTCACCCGGGGCTAGGGGCCCAATCGGGTATCGGAGGCGGCGGAAGATACGACGGTCTGATGGCGGAATTAGGTGGATCGGACATGTCCGGTATCGGGTTCGGGTTAGGAACTGACCGCACTTTATTAGCATGTGAAGCAGAAGGGTTGACCCCGTTCAAGGACAGTCACATACAGGTGTTTTTCATCCCGCTCGGTTCGCAGGAGCGACTTACCGTGATTGGTTTGATGCAGGAATTACGACTTCTCGGTGTTTCATGTGACATGGCTTTCGATTCCAGATCATTGAAATCCGCCATGAAGCATGCGGATCGGCTATCCGCTCCGTGTGTTGGTGTCGTGGGTGAGAGTGAGTTGGAGCATGGATCGGTAAGTATGAAAGATATGGCAACAGGTACACAAGAACTAGTTCCTGCAACAGCGGCATCTGTGCTGGAATTCCTAGAGGGCACCAATCGAGAGGTAAGACGTTGATTCGCACCGCACTGGCAGGAAATTTGAGCTCGGCTGACGTTGGCAAGGACGTAGTCCTTGCTGGTTGGGTAGCTAGTCGGCGAGACCATGGTGGTGTTGCCTTCTTGGATCTTCGGGATTCCTCGGGGATTGCGCAGGTTGTTGTGCGAGATACAACCATGGCACATGATCTACGCGACGAATACTGCATAGCAGTGACCGGAACGGTGGAATTGCGACCTGAGGGGAACAGTAACCCGGATATTGCGTCCGGTGACATTGAAGTAATTACCAAGGAACTGACGGTCTTGTCGGAGTCCGCTCCGCTGCCCTTCCAAATTGATGATCGCACATCTGTGAACGACGAGATCCGATTGAAGTACCGGTACCTCGACCTCCGACGCAAGAGTGCGGGTGACGCACTGAGAATGCGATCAAAGGTCAGTCATATCGCTCGAAACGTTCTCTTCGACGAAGACTTTGTTGAAGTCGAAACCCCCACCTTGACTCGGTCCACACCAGAAGGAGCCAGGGACTTTTTGGTTCCTGTTCGCCTAAAGCCTGGGCATTGGTATGCGTTGCCGCAGTCGCCTCAATTGTTTAAACAATTACTCATGGTCGGTGGCATGGAACGCTATTTTCAAATTGCCCGGTGCTATCGCGATGAAGATTTTCGTTCTGATCGACAACCAGAGTTCACCCAACTCGATATCGAAATGAGTTTTGTCAATCAAGAAGATGTTATTGACGTCGGCGAAAAAGTCATCAAGAGTATTTGGTCCGGCATCCTTGATTACAGCATTGGCGATATTCCACACATGACCTACCACGAGGCCATGCGTCGATTTGGAAGTGACAAGCCTGACTTGCGTTTTGGGCTAGAGCTCGTTGATCTCACCGAGTTCTTTGCCTCGACTCCCTTCCGAGTTTTCCAAGCGGACTATGTAGGCGCGGTTGTCATGCCTGGCGGTGCGGATCAACCGCGGAGGGCTTTCGACGCATGGCAGGAATGGGCCAAACAACGTGGAGCCAAAGGACTGGCTTATGTCACCGTCACTGCTGACGGTCTTGGTGGACCGGTAGCCAAGAACATTACCGATCAAGAACGAGATGCGCTTGCCGCAGCTGCGGGCGCGCAAGTGGGCGATTGCATCTTTTTCGCTGCTGGTCGGGCAGCTGATGCGCGAGCGCTACTCGGTGCGCTGCGCAATGAAATTGCAGACCGGCTCCAGCTGATTGACACAGCGGAGTGGAGTTTTGTGTGGATAGTCGATGCCCCCATGTTTGAGGAAGTGCAAAATGACGCCGGGGAATGGGTGTGGACCGCGGTTCATCACCCTTTTACGTCGCCTAACGCAGAGTGGCTCAGGTCCTTCCAGGACAGCCCTGGCGAGGCATTGGCGTGGGCTTATGACCTCGTGTGCAACGGTAACGAGATCGGTGGTGGATCCATTCGTATTCACCAAGCTGATATCCAATCTGAAGTGTTTCGTGTCCTAGGGATCAGTGAGCACGAGGCACAGGAAAAGTTTGGCTTCTTGCTCGAAGCCTTTGCGTATGGTCCGCCCCCGCACGGTGGGATTGCCTTTGGCTGGGATCGGATTTGCATGCTCCTCGCTGGCGCCAATTCACTTCGCGATGTCATTGCTTTCCCGAAGACGGGGGGTGGGCACGATCCCTTAACGGGTGCTCCAACGGCCATCACGGTGCTGCAAAGGCGTGAAGCTGGGATAGATGCGAAACCGCAATCGGAGTAACTCATCGACTTATGAATCCCGTATTTCGAAGGGTTCGTCAGGCGCAAGCGACCACGGAGTTGGTGAGTGATGGCATCTACATCTGGATCAGCACTCAAGGTGACATAGCTGCGTGGCCGGATCATGAAATGGATACAATGCAATTTTCGGAATTGATCGGGGCGCATGTCGACTCCGATATCAACTCCCTCAGCATTCCTGAATCCATGATCTCGGACAACATCCTTCAGCGGTTCGGCGAACATTCGGTGGACAGATGGTCTTTCTTCGATCGAGTGGTCCAATCAGAGGAATCGATAACCAGTAGTGAAGGTATGGAGTTACTCCAGCCAGAAGACCCTCGAATTAATAAGCTTCTCGCGTATTCGGACTCAGCTTACATTTTTGCCGGGGACTCGCGCGTTCATGCGTGGTACGGCATCAGCGACTTTGCGACAGGAGACTTGGTGTGCGTTGGTCACGAGCGCCGCGATGTTCCGGGCATGCTGCACGTGGGGAGTATCTGCACGGCACCGTCAGCCCGAGGTGCCGGATTAGCTGGCCGTTTCCTTCGTCACGTGTTGGGAGAAGCTCAACGGGAGTCCAAGGATGCAGTATTCCTCGGCATGTATGCAGATAATGCAGCTGGACGTCGTCTGTATTTGCGGGAGGGATTTCAGGAGACGGGGCCTATTGTCTCCCTGCATCGGAGGAAGTTGTGAACGCTGCCCCTAGGGTTTCACCATGAGCTTGTTCGAGTCGGAGTCGACATCCCTGGCTCCCTTGGCGGTTCGGATGCGGCCTCGAACTTTTCAGGAACTCGTTGGGCAATCCCGCGCGCTGGCTCCGGGGGGAGCGGTGCAACAGCTGCTTGCGGGACAATCGACCGTTTCCGTCATTCTCTGGGGCCCTCCAGGATCTGGGAAGACAACGATCGCGCACTTACTCTCATTGCATACCGAGAGCAAGTTCCAGGAATTGTCAGCGGTCACTGCTGGTGTGAAAGACGTCCGATTTGTTATTGATCAAGCGCGTGAGCAGCAGAGCTTGTACGGGCGTAGGACAGTGTTGTTCATTGACGAGGTGCATCGCTTTAGCAAGTCTCAACAGGATGCACTGTTACCTGCCGTTGAAAATGGGTGGGTGACTCTGGTAGCTGCCACAACCGAGAATCCAAGTTTTTCTGTGATCTCGCCCCTGCTATCTCGGAGTGTGGTGGTGCAGCTGGAATTACTGGATAACGCGTCAATAGTCGAGTTGCTCCATAGAGCGGCAGCGTCTGAACGTGGTTTAACCAACGACTTCACGGTGGAAAGCGACGCAATTGACTTACTTGCCCAGGCGAGTAGTGGCGATGCTCGACGGGCATTAACTGCGCTGGAAGCCTCTGCGAATGCTGCACGTGCACGTCAGAGCACTGTCATATCTGTGACAGATGTCAATACGGCCGTCTCATATATCGCGATTAATTACGATAAAGACGGTGATTCCCACTATGACGTTATTAGCGCTTTTATTAAGTCGGTGCGGGGGAGTGACCCAGATGCTGCTATTCACTACCTAGCGCGCATGTTGCATGGCGGTGAAGATCCACGTTTTATTGCCCGGCGTCTCATGATTCTTGCGAGCGAAGACATAGGACTGGCGGATTCGTCTGTCCTACCTGCTTGTGTAGCGGCAGCGCAAGCGGTTGCTCTGGTTGGAATGCCGGAAGCGCAAATTATTTTGGCTCACGTGACTCTGCTTGCTGCGCTGGCGCCCAAGTCCAATAGCGCGGTGCTGGCTATTGGTGGGTCCATGTCTGATATTCAGCAGGGGAAGGTGGGAACAGTTCCCCCGCACTTACGAGATGGGCACTACCGGGGAGCAGAGCAATTAGGCCATGGAGTCGGGTACATCTATCCGCATGATGTGGAGCAAGGAGTAGCGGTGCAGGACTATCTCCCCGAACTGCTCAGCGGAACTCGGTATTACCAGCCGACTTCCCATGGAGCAGAGGAGAAGTGGAAGGTGGTCTCTGAGCGCCTCAGGGATTTACGCAAGGGTCGCTC
>JAIOWY010000030.1:0-14954 GCA_021741845.1 Candidatus Nanopelagicales bacterium | reverse complement strand
TCAGTACCAGGGTGTCCCCGAAGCGCGCATGGAGACAACGGGGGAGGTACTGCCGTGACAGACTCGTGGGTAGGTGGTGACATTGCGCCGGGAATTCACTGTGTGCTCGCGCCCAATCCATCTCCGTGGACATTGGAGGGCACCAACACCTGGGTAATTGGTTCCGCAGAGGGCCAATCGGTTGTTGTCGATCCCGGTCCGGCTGATGCGGGGCACCTGCAGCGGGTGGCTGACAGTGCGCCCGGCGAGATTCGCGCCATTATTTTGACCCACGCGCACATTGACCACTCCGAGGGCGCACCCGACCTGGCCGAGTTGCTGCGCGTTCCCGTGATCTCGCAACGGGAGATCGACGGACTTGACCTAGGCGACACAACATTGCGCATGCATAAGACGCCGGGGCACAGTTCAGACAGCGTGTGCATCACCGTGGCAAATTCCACCGGCAACTACTTACTCACCGGTGACACAATTCTGGGGCGCGGAACAACTTTGGTTGCCCACCCGGATGGGCGCCTGGACGAGTACTTCGAATCACTGCGGTACTTGCGTGATCATTGCTTAACGGAGAACATCAGCGTGCTGTTACCGGGACACGGTCCAGTGTCAATAACACCGGTAGAACTCATTGATTTCTATGACAAACATCGGCGAGAGCGGTTGGAGCAGGTGGGCGCAGCCGTCGCTGCAGGATTCACCACAATTCCTGAAGTAACCGCTGTGGTGTATCGCGATGTTGATCCGTCCGTATTGCCGGCGGCCGAATTAACGGTGGCCGCGCAATTGGAATACTTGAACACCCGTTAGCGGGCGCGTTTTCCTAGACGTTCAACGTCAACAATTAAGACTTGGCGAGATTCCAATTGAATCCAGCCGCGTTGGGCAAAGTCGGCTAAGGCCTTGTTCACCGTTTCGCGTGATGCACCGACCAGTTGAGCAAGTTCCTCTTGGGTCATGTCGTGGGTAACGAGCAGCCCGTTCGTTGTCATGCTGCCGAACTTTTCGCCCAATTCCATGAGTGCTTTGGCAACCCGACCAGGGACATCGGAAAAAACGAGATCCGCCATGGCCTCGTTGGTGCGACGTAAACGCCGCGCCAAAGCCTGCAGGAGTGCGGCGGCAACCTCAGGGCGACCAGCCAACCACGGCATTAACTGCGCATTGCCCAAGCGATACACACGAGCTTCGGTGAGCGCGGTGGCGGTGGACGTGCGCAAACCAGGATCAAACAAACTCAACTCGCCAAACATTTCACCAGGACCCAGCACGGCCATGAGTGACTCCCGGCCGTCGGTAGAGGCATGCCCGAGTTTGACCTTGCCTTCGAGGATCACATAGAGGTGATCCCCCGGCTCTCCCTCGTGGAAAAGGACCTCACCCTTGGATACCCGGTGCTCAGCGAGGGTTGAAATGAGGGCTGCAGCGGCACTGTTATCGAGGGAGGCAAAGAGAGGGGACTGACCTAAAACATTGTCCATCTGCCTACCACCTCTCCGTTCCCGCTGATGCTCTGATGTGACCGCACCTTATTGGATGCAGTGGACGGACTCCGCAGGTCGGGGCGTTAAGGCGCCATTCCGCGACATACTCTAGGAACATGCCAGCAGCGAAATCAGCGAAATCCGTTGCGGATCCTGGGTTAGTCAAAAACGCTCGGTGGATCTACCGGGAGTTGGCCAAGACCTACCCTGATGCCGGCCCGGAATTGGACTTCACTACCCCGCTAGAACTCCTGGTCGCCACGATTCTGAGTGCCCAGTGCACCGATCGACGGGTGAACTCGGTGACCCCCGCGTTGTTTCAGAAGTACCCCACGGCGCAGGCTTATGCGGCGGCAGTTCCCGCGGAATTAGAAGAGTTGATCCGACCCACGGGCTTCTACCGAAATAAGTCTGCCGCGATCATGAAGATGGCAGCCGCCCTGTGTGAGAACTATTCCGGTGAGGTTCCCGCGGAACTGGCCGATCTTGTGACACTCCCCGGTGTTGGACGCAAGACGGCCTTTGTCGTTCTGGGCAATGCATTCGGCCAGCCAGGGTTAACCATTGACACGCATTTCGGCCGGTTGGCCCGACGCTTTCACTGGACCACCCAGAAGGATCCCGTCAAGGTGGAAGCAGACGTTGCTCGACTTTTTCCACCTAAGGACTGGACCATGCTCTCGCACTATGTGCTCTGGCATGGGCGCCGTGTGTGTCATGCGCGCAAACCAGCGTGCGGCGCATGCACACTGGCGCGTAAATGTCCGTCCTTTGGCGAGGGACCAACGGACCGGGCCGAAGCGGAGAAACTCGTAACAACAGAAGGGCGAGCGTGAGAACGTCAGTGGTGAATCCGAGAAAAATAGCGGTCAGTGTTTCGCTGGCTGCTGCACTGCTGCTGTCCGGTTGCGCCGGTTCCAAAACAGCGGGGGAATTAGTTCCCGTCGAAACCGCCACCGGGGACTCGGATTCTTTGGTTGTCGCGGACATGCAGGACGTTGATCCGGGTCTTATTACCGCCGCCGGACTCGACCCGTGTCCCGTCGGAGTCGACTCACCGGACGCCGCGATACCTGGCTTGCCCAGCATGGCCTTGAACTGCTTGGACGGCAGTGCAGTGGTGGATTTGTCCACTGTCCGCGGGCTCCCCATGGTGGTGAATGTGTGGGCGTCCTGGTGTCCACCGTGTATTGCAGAGATGCCACTGCTCGGTGAAGCCGCCCGTGATCTGTCCGGCCAGGTGCAATTTTTAGGAATCAATCTGCAGGACGATCGAGCATCTGCCTTGCAGTTACTCACCGACATGCAGGTCACGTTTCCATCCGTTGAAGACCGGGCTGGCGACACCCGACCACCCCTGGTCATTCCGGGACCGCCGGTTACTTTCTTTATTCGACCTGATGGTGTGATTGCTGGACGGTGGGACGGTCAAATTCAAAGTCCCGAGCAATTTGCTGCTCTGTTGCAGGAGTATTTGGGGATCACTTGGTGACGTGGTCCGGCTACGGTCGCATTGATGCGCAGGCGACGGCTTCCTTACCGGCATGGATGACTCCGGTGGCGGCGGCCATTGACGGAGTGGCGGCGGAGCGCCTGACGTCCTTCCTTCCACCCGAAGGAATAGAGGTGCGACATTCAGCTGTCTTGATGCTTTTTGGGCCGGAACGAGATCTGTTACTGATTGAACGTGCGCACGATTCATCACAGCATTCCGGTCAGCCGGCCTTTCCTGGTGGCGCGGTGGACGCCACCGACACTGGAGTTGAGTTCACCGCGCTCCGTGAGGCGGCGGAGGAAACCGGATTGGACCCAGCCGGCGTGCTTCCCTTCGGGTTGCTGCCGGATTTGTGGATTCCGGTGAGCAATTACGTGGTGACACCGGTGGTGGGCTACTGGGCAACTCCCTCGCCGGTATCTCCGGGGGATCCGCGGGAAGTAGCCAGTGTGCACCGAATCCCGATCAAGGATTTTGTGGATCCCGCGAATCGCGTTCGCGTAGCGCACCCCTCGGGCTATATCGGGAATGGATTCCAGGTTGCTGACTTACTGGTGTGGGGATTCACCGGCGGAATCATCTCCACCATGTTGGATCTCACCGGGTGGGCGGAGCCGTGGGATCAGAAGAATGTGGTGGCGCTGTGAACACCAGTTATGAATTGGTGGCGCTGTGAACACCATTGATTGGATTTTGCTCGGTGCACTGGCCGTCTTTGCGTGGGCAGGGTGGCGCCAGGGTTTTGTCGCCGGTGTATTGAGCTTCTCCGGTTTCCTGGTCGGCGGTATTGCGGCTTTGGTGTGGGCCCCGGCATTGGTGGACCGCTTTGTCGCGGACGGCGCGTTGACATTTGTGGTGCTCGCGGTGGTGGTGCTCGCGAGCGCGATTGTGGGTCAGGTGTTGTTCTCGATCCTTGGACGCAAGTTGCGCGATCACATCACCTGGCGCCCCGTGCGATTCGTGGATAACTCCGCGGGCGCGGCATTGAATGTCTTGGCCTTTGCTTTGGTTGGTTGGGTAATTGCCAGTGTCCTTGCTTTTATTCCGAATACGTCGATCACTCAGCAGGTGGCTCAGTCCAAGGTGCTCACCACTATGGACGCACTGGTACCTGATCAAGCCCGTTCGGTGTTTTCGCGGGTCAGTGATCTGGTGGGTGAGTCCGGTGTTCCGCGCATTGTGATCGGTCTGGGCCAATCCCTGGGATCCGATGTCCCAGCACCTGATTCGGCAGTCCCGAGTGACGTGGTGCCGGTTGTTGAAACGTTTGTTGCGCGGTTGACCGGCGATGCCACCGAGTGTGATCAGGTGGTGAGTGGATCCGGTTTCTATGTCAACGACCACGCATTGATCACTAACGCTCACGTGGTTGCCGGGGTGGAGAGTGTTCAAGTTCGGTTAACCGGAGTGGAACAGTCCTTGCGCGGCGAGGTTGTTTACTTCGATCCCGAAAAAGACATTGCCGTGGTGGTGACGGATTCGATTGATTCGCGCCCCGGGCTCTTTGCCAAGAAGCAAGCGCGACAAGGTTCGGCAGCAGTTGTTGCGGGATTCCCCGGTGGCGGATCACTGACCGCCACCCCGGCGCGGGTTCGCAGTGTGATTGATGCCCGCGGTGAAAATATTTATGGAGACATTGGCGTGCAACGTGAGGTGTATGCCTTTCGTTCCAGTGTTCTGCCCGGTAATAGTGGCGGACCGTTAGTGGACAACCTAGGTCGGATTCTTGGTTTGGTCTTTGGGTCGAGTGCCGATGCAGAGATTGGCTATGCCCTGACGAATGCGGAACTTGCCGATGCCCTGGAGCGTGCCACGGCCTGGACACCGGCACAGGGGTCCGTGGACACCGGGACGTGCGCGTTACGCCAGTAGGCCGTGCAGACTCTGGGTAACTACCTCGGGATTGATGTACTCCGGAATGTGATCACAGGTGTTCCAAGTGTCCAGGGCCCGTTGGGCAAGTGCTGTGGTGCCCGTCGGGTTGCCGCGCGCCTGGTGGGTTAAGGCAGCGCCCCACTGTGCAAGTGCCCGCCACACCTCCCGCTCGGATTCGGGGGCGCACCGCCACCGCTGCTCACACACTTCATGCACGTGGAAGGGCAGATTGTCAGCAAGGTAGGTGAGTGCCTCCCTCCACGCGGCCTCACCGTCGAGTGATGCGCGTTCGGGGACCTGAGGGAAAGCCCGGGGATCGTTATCCGATCCGCGCAAGGGTCTGCCTAGGCGATCGCGTTGTTGGGTCACGATTCCGTGAGCCAGCGCACCACTGTCTCGGTGAACACGTGGGCATTTTCTTCATGGGGGTAGTGCCCGGTTGGCAGGACAACGCGCGTATAGTTCCCGGTCACCATGCTGGAGCTATCCGCGTGACGTGGCAACACCATGGTGTCCTTCTCGCCGACGATTTCGAGGACCGGTTGCTCCAGTGGGCGACTCATGGAATCTTGGTAGCGGCGACCGTCGCTGCGATACAGCGAGCGCAGCGCCCATCGGTGAAACTCAATGGCGGTGTGCGCTGTTGGCCACGCGCGGTAAGCAGCCTGGAAAATGCTGCGGTCACTGTCGGTGAGCCACGCCGGGTCATGGGAGTAGCGCACCAGAAAGTCACCGATGCGTGCAGCCGAGTTGCCGCTGTAATAGGACTCGGGAACAAAGGGCAATTGCATGCGCAGGACGTAAGACAGTGCTGCCTGCTGATCGCGGTGGCGTGCGAGTGCCGACCGCAGGACCTTGGGGTGGGGGGAACATTCGGCGATCACGCCCAGTACCGAATCAGGCGATTGCGCGGCCATGGTCCAGGCAACGACGGCACCAACACCATGGCCCAGGACAAATGCCTGGGTTTCCCCCAGACTGCGGAGAACACCCACGCAGTCCTGCGCCAACGTGGTGGGGTCGTATCCCTGCGGAGGGTGATCGGACCCACCGTATCCGCGCAAGTCCAGGGCAATAACGCGGAAGCCAGCGTTAGCCAGGGGTTGGATGTGGTGACGCCACGTCCACCAGAAGGTGGGGAATCCGTGGAGTAACAGCAGTGGCGTACCCGTTCCTAATTCAACGGCGTGAAAGCGACAGCCGTTAGCTGAAATAGTGCGATGTTTCCACGGACCCGGCTGTCCAATCGCTTCCTCGGAGGTAAGCACGCTAGGAATTAGAAGGGCTTACGTTCATTAAGTTGTGCCAGAGTCTCTGACGTTTGCTTCCACTCCTGTGCCGCGATGGTGGGTCCAGAAATATGTTGGCTCTTCTTATACGCGACGGCACCCAAAATAGCTGCGATCAAAATCAACACCGCGGCAACGACCAGGAATCCAGCCCACACGGGCAGTCCAACGGCCACTAACACGTAAGCCAGTGTGATCAATAGGAAAATTCCACCGAGGGAGAGCAGGGTGAGGGCCACCAGTGCAAGAACGGAGACGGCACCAATTGTTTTGCTGGTTTGCTGTAATTCGGTGGTGGTGAGGTTGACCTGTGCGGTGAGCAGGCGCTTGCCGTCAGCAATTGTCTGCGACAGCAGCGCTTTAATGCTGGGTGGTTTGCTCCCCGAATAGTTCGGCGTGTTGAGATCAGACATAACGCTCCCTCCTGAACCCGAGGTTACCGCTCGGGGGAGCTGATGTGACCGTCCCCCTGCTGATACACGTCGGGGATACCGTCTTGATCCGCATCAGCCTCCTCAACTTCAGCCATCGCGGCGTAGGCGCGTCCGCGGGAGAGGAGTGCGACAGCCGCGATCGCCGCCGCGATCACTGAGGCGACCAGAACAGCTATTTTGGCGGAATCCAGAAGTTCAATGTTGTCCTTGTATCCGAGTTCGGTGATCAGGAGGGCAACGGTGAACCCCACGCCCGCGAGCAGGCCAATGGCAAAAACATCCCGCCACACAATGCCGGGCGCCAGACTGGCACGGGTGAATCGGGCCATGAACCACGCCATGCCCAGGACGCCAATGGGTTTGCCAATCACTAAGCCGAGAATGACACCTAAGGACACTGGTGTGGCTAGGGCATCGATAAATCCAATGGAGCGTAGGTCTACGCCGGCTGCCATTAACGCGAAAATGGGAACAGCGAAACCGGCACTGATCGGGTGGATGCGGTGAATCAAGCGATCAGCCGGTGCTTCAACCTCGCCTGGGTCGGTGCGCACGCGGGTGAGGAAACCGAAGGCGACACCGGCAACCGTGGCGTGTACACCACTCTTATAGCAGAAGTACCAGCCAATAATGACCAGGGGAATGTAGATCAGCGGACTTGTTACCCGATATTTCTGGAGCAGCCAGTACGCAATGAGGGAGAGAATGAACAAGCCAAACCACATGATGGTGAACTTGTCGGAGTAAAACACAGCAATGACGGTGATGGCGCCCAGGTCGTCAACAACGGCCAGTGTGAGTAGGAACGCACGCAGTGCCACCGGAAGTTTGCGTCCAAACACAGCGAGCACGGCGAGTGCAAAAGCAATGTCGGTGGCCATGGGGATTCCCCACCCGCGCAGTGATCCGCCCTCCATGCTGGAGTTAACAACCACAAAGATCAACGCGGGAACAACCATGCCGCCAATCGCTGCGGCAGCGGGAACAATTGCTTGAGCGGGTTTGGACAGTGACCCCAGCACTAGTTCGTGTTTGAGTTCCAGGCCGACAACAAAGAAGAAGATCGCCAACAGGGCATCGGCCGCCCAGATTCCCAGCGGCAGGTGCAGCCCCAGACTCTCCGGCCCCACTTCGTAGTGGACCATGGCCGTGTAGCTGTCACCCCAGGGTGAATTCGCCCACACCAGCGCCAGGGCGGCGGCGAATAACAGGAGTGCGCCACCCACGGTTTCATCGCGCAACTGGCTAAGCAGCCACCCGCGTTCACCCAAGGACGGTCGACTGAGGATCTCGTTGTCGGCCATGTCTGCACTCTACCTGCGATCAGAGCACAGGTGAACCTGCACTAATCGTCGCTGGAACTCGCCGCCAGACCGTCCGAGATCAGCTGCATTACTGCCGGGTCGGCCAAAGTGGTCGAGTCGCCAACATCGCGATGCTCGGCAACATCTTGTAACAGGCGTCGCAGAATTTTTCCGGAACGGGTCTTGGGTAGTTCAGGAACGATCATGATCTGACGAGGTTTGGCGATTGGGCCGATTTCGTGGGCCACGTGATTACGCATGTCCTTAATGAGTTCCGCGGGGTCGTCGGTTGTTCCCCGCAGAATCACAAAGGCCACAATCCCTTGCCCTGTTGTGGGGTCGCTGGCACCCACGACCGCGGCTTCCGCAACGGCCGGGTGGGATACAAGCGCGGACTCCACCTCGGTGGTGGAAATGCGATGGCCGGAGACGTTCATGACATCGTCCACGCGACCGAGAAGCCAAATGGCGCCGTCGTTATCAAGTTTCGCGCCGTCGCCCGCAAAGTAATACTGCGGCCACCGGGACCAGTAGGTGTCCACATACCGCTGGTTGTCACCCCAAATTCCGCGGAGCATGGAGGGCCACGGTTGGGTGAGGACCAGGAAGCCACCATTGCCATTACCCAGGGGTGTTCCCTCTTGATCGACGACAGCAATGCCGATTCCCGGCAGACCGCGCATGGCCGATCCGGGTTTGCAGGCGGTGACTCCGGGGAGGGGGGCAATCATCATGGCGCCGGTCTCGGTCTGCCACCACGTGTCCACAATCGGACAGCGGTTTCCGCCAATCACCTCTCGGTACCACATCCATGCTTCCGGGTTGATGGGCTCGCCCACGGACCCCAGGAGGCGCAGGGAGCTCAAGTCATGTGACGCGGGTAGGTCGTCGCCCCACTTCATGAACGTGCGAATTGCGGTGGGTGCGGTGTAAAGAAGTGTCACACCATGGCGCTCAACAATGTCCCACCACCGATCCTTGGCGGGTGTGTCCGGCGTTCCTTCATAGATAACTTGAGTGACGCGATTAGCGAGGGGGCCGTACACAATGTACGAGTGTCCGGTTACCCAGCCAATATCCGCCGTGCACCAGTACACGTCCGTATCGGGTTTGAGGTCAAACACCATGCGGTGGGTGTAACTCGCCTGCGTGAGGTAGCCGCCGGACGTATGCAAAATTCCCTTGGGCTTACCCGTTGTTCCTGACGTGTACAAGATAAAGAGTGGATTCTCTGCATCAAATGCTTCAGGAGTGTGCTCGGTTGATTGACGTCCCACTAATTCATGCCACCACACGTCACGGTCATGCCACTGCACGTCCTTGCCCGTGCGCTTCACCACCAAGACATGTTTCACGCTGGGACTCGCATCCACGGCCTCGTCCACCGCGCTCTTGAGATCCATGGCCGATCCGCGCCGGTTCTGTCCGTCCGCGGTGATCACCAATTGTGCGTCAGCATCTTCAATGCGACTGCGTAACGCCTCAGCACTAAAGCCGGCAAAGACAACGGAGTGAATAGCGCCAATGCGCGCGCAAGCCAACATGGCTACGACAGCTTCAGGGATCATGGGTAAATAAATGGCCACCCGATCACCCGCTGAAATCCCTAACTCGGTGAGCGCATTCGCTGCCTGGCTCACCTCCGCCATGAGTTCGCGGTAGGTGATATTGCGTTGATCACCGGGCTCACCTTCAAAGCGAATCGCGACCTGGTCGCCGTATCCAGCATGAACATGGCGATCCACGCAGTTGTAGGCGACATTGAGTTTGCCCCCGACAAACCACTGGGCGAACGGGGCGTTGGACCAATCCAAGACCTCGGTGAAGTCAGTATCCCAATCCAATGTGCGGGCCTGTTCCGCCCAGAAACCCAACCGGTCCGCCTCCGCCTGGTCGTAGAGGCTGGCCGTGCCGTTAGCTTGGGCCGCGAACTCCGGTGATGGGGGGAATTGCCGGTCCTCGCTGAGCAAGTTCGACAAGGTGGCGTTTTGATCCTCCGACATGGTGCCGCTCCTCCCGGGCGCTATGGGCGTCATTCAAAGCACCACCTAAGCAAAAATTCGCGCGGTATGTCAGGCGAATGGGTAATTGCCGTGCGCTATCTCGCTGATGAACTCAGCACAGATACCGTTGGAACATGTCCTCGGCCGCTGGTTTTCCGCAACTTGCTGCGATTTCTGAGCTCCCACGTGTGACCGCAGCCACCCTCGCGGCACGGGAAGACATTGACGCACTGCTATGGCGGCGTGATGTTCGGGCGAATTCTGTTGCTGTTGCCCAGTCCTCCATTACTCGAGGCTCCATGGACTCTGCCGCGCTCGAGGGTGCTGACCTCGCGGGAGTGGAGGACTCGCCCATGGGTCGGGTCCTGGCCGCGACCGTGGCGGTCACTGCCCAAGCCCCACTGAACGCGGACACCTGGGTTCGGGCACCGCTGCAGGTGATCACCGGATTACACCTGGTTGTGGCCAAGGAATTCTCCGAACCCGAACACCTTGGTCGACCTCGACTCGACAACATCACGGACGACCCGTTAAATATGGGTTCCCTGCCCGATCACGCCGAGATTTCCCCCGCATTAATGTCCCTGTCGCGGCAGTGCGCAGCAACAGCAGTTCCCGCCATAGTGGAAGCGGGATTCGTGCATGGCGAAATAATGCGGCTACGCCCCTTCACCTGGGGATCGGGACTCGTGGCTCGAGCACTCATGAGAACAATCTTTGCCGCCCGTGGTCTTGATCCGTCGAATTTTTCTATTCCAGAGAACGGCATGTTTGAGACGGGTCGCACCAACTACGTCACAGCAATCCGCTCCTACATGCTGCAAACGCCTGAGGGAATATCCGAGTACTTCGAGTGGTTTTCCGCGTGTGTTGGTATGGGTGCGCGGGCCGTTGTGGTTCCTGAATGAGCGCGCAACGCGACACAGTGACTGATAAAATGAGGGTCGCAGTTGGTAGGCACTACCACTAGATTTCCGGGGGGAAAAATGACTATTCGTATTGTGCGCCGCATTACTGCTGGAGGTGTTGCGGCCTCACTTCTCTTCGCGCCCGTCAGTTGGGTTCATGCCGTCGACACACCGAGTGATTCATCAGAGGCGGCGTCTGAGCCTGCGCCTGAACCAGTGCCTGAACCAGTGCCTGAACCAGTGCCTGAACCAGTGCCTGAACCAGAACCAGAACCGACATACGCCCCAGGTATGGCCCCGGGGGAACACGGTGGCTGGATTGCTGTTGATCCAAGCGGGAATCCGGTGAGTGGCGGCATGGTTTGCACGCCTGAGGTCTGCGGTCAAACGGGACCTGGAAGTTTTGTGGAATTACTTTATGGACCAGACACCAATATTCGACTAGTCCTCCAAACGCTACAAGACCCTGAGGAAGCGCGACGTTCGCCCAATGGTGTTGGCAACGTTGCCACGTATTCGGGGGGAACGTATAACTTTGATTCCGGTGAATGGACCATGCCGGGTGCACAAGGTGAGGTGTACCGCATTCCACTGGCCTATCCCGGTGCCGATCTTGCCGGAAACGTCAGCACTCCTGTCTTGGTCTTTGACCCAAACGACGACGAATCCGATCCATCCAATGAAACGCCTATCTCGCCAATACAGTTTCCACAATCACCGGAGCGCGTGCAATTCTTGGCTGAATTGCGCGACACGGTCAGTTCCGCTATTACTCCAGCCTCTGATCTCGAGGAAGCAGGAGACATTCGATTCACCGAAGCGGCTGAGGTTCGTCGAACAAACATTGTGGTGAGCGCGTCTGATGCACTCTTGATGGGCTCATCTTCTCAGAGCGTTGAGGAAGCCCAACGTTTATTGTGGCTTTACACGTGGGCGGCTGTGCGGGAACTTCCTCAATCGCAACGTGCAGATATGCGGAATGAATTGCGGTCCACCCGGATTAATTCTCCAGAGGAACGTGCCATACGGGAGCTGGCTGCTAGTTATGCGAAAGCTGACCTTGTCGGCGCACTTGATTCATTAGCTATCGCGCCCGAGGTCGGGACTGATCAGTGTTCAACATACCTTGTCAATGCACAAGGACGCATGGTGCGAGAAAACTGTGTGGTTACTCCTGTTGGGTAATCACTAGTTACGCGCGTAACCCACTGCGTCGCTTGGCGTACCAGGTAATTCCCAGCGCTACGGCGCCGAGAGCGACACCGGCACCTGCAGCAACAGCACGACGTTGCTCGGTTTTGGCGCGCATGGATACGGGTTTGGCAAAATCGAGGATCGGCCAATCGTTGCTGCGGGCGAGCTCGCGCAACTCCGAGTCCGGATTGACCGCAGAAGGATGGCCAACAGAAAAAAGCATGGGCGCATCAGTGTGGGAGTCGGAGTATGCATAACACTCGTCGAGGTTGTAGCCGTGTTCGGCGGCCAGCGATTGCATGGCTTCCGCTTTCCCCTCGCCGTAGGCATAAAAAGTTATTTCCCCGGTGTATTTACCGTCCACGATTTCGACCTGGGTTCCAATGGCAATGTCGGCACCGAGTCGGGCGGCAATGGGTTCCACAACGTCAGTCCCCGAAGAGGAAATAACAATCACCTGGTGCCCTTGCTCCTTATGCATGGCAATAAGGTCAACGGCTTCTTGATAGACGAGTGGATCAACAATTGTGTCAAGGGTTTCACTGACAATCGCTTGAACTTTCGCTACATCCCAACCGGTGACCAGTTCTGACATGTATTTGCGCATGGATTCCATTTGGTCGTGATCCGCACCTGAGGTGAGGAACATGAATTGCGCATAGGCACTTCGCATCACGTCAGCTCGACCAATGAGCCCTTCTTTATAAAACGGCTTGGCAAAGACAAAGGAGCTGGACTTGGCCAAAATGGTTTTGTCCAAATCGAAAAACGCAGCAACGGTGCTGCTCTGAGGTTTGTCACTCGCCACATGCCCACGGTAGCCCATGAGGGTGGTTTTCCACAGGTCCGACGAGGGGGTTATCACCGAGACATAAATCCTTTTTGCTTAGTTCATGGCACATACATCAATGGAACTACTCCTTGTCACCGAAAGTTTGACCGTTCGTGAGCAGGTCACACCTATTGCTGCTGCTGTGGGACTTGGTGTGCAGGTGGCGGACACGATTGACAGCGTCTTGCACGATTGGCTCAGCTACACCTACGTGGTCATCGGTGAAGATCAAGCGCCGTCCCTCGCGCGGAACCGGCCACCGCGCCGTGCTGGTGTCGTGATTGTGCACGGCGATCGCGTGGAAGGTCCGGAAACCAGTAACTGGGAGCGGGAGCTCTGGAAAAGTGCTGTTGCTATCGGCGCGGATAATGTCATTGGGTTACCTTCCTCAGCTTTCTGGTTGAGCGATGCACTGCGAGCATGTGCACCTTCATCTCATGAGCACGGCCTTGTCATGGCTTTCATTCCGGGGTCAGGCGGGTCAGGTGCATCCACCGCTGCGGTAAATGTGGGAATGCGCGCAGTTTCCCGGGGAATGTCCACTGTGATTATTGACGCCGACTCACTCGGTGGCGGCCTCGATCTGATACTCGGCGCTGAGGAAATGAGTGGCACCCGGTGGGGGAGTATCAATCCGGGGGAAGGTCGTATTGCCGCGTCAACATTGGCATCGGCCTTACCCGTGAGTGGTGGCCTGGCTTTCCTGTCGCACACACGGCGTGAGCCGCATCAGCCGCAGCCGGACATGCTGGCAGCGGTCATTGATGCCGCGCGTCGCACATTTGATCTTGTTGTGGTTGACCTACCGCATGCAATCTCCACGGAAACGGAATTAGTTGTATCTCTGGCCAAACTCACCGCGATTACGGTTCGCAATCATGTGCGGTCCGTGGCAGCGGGGGCCAGTGTGCATCAATGGGTTCGCGAGAGCGGAGGCAATCCGCACTACATCATTTCCACGGACCATAAAGGAGTCTCCTTCCCCGACATTGCCCTCGCCCTCGGGGAGAGATCCCTGAGTGAAATTCCGTTCATTCCATCCATGTCAACGCGTGCTGATGAAGGTGAATTACCGGCCATGCCCACGGGATACGCAGCCGTGTGCGACCACCTGATTGACCGGGTATCGGCAACTGGAGACCGAGTGGCGGCCTAGCCGTGCAATCAACAATCAGCGCGCGCATTCGCAATCGCCTGGTCCGCGAAGGCGGGGTTGCCTCCCACGACCGCGTGGCACAGGCGCTCAGCAACGAGGGAATTGTTCTCAGTGAAGACGCACTGCGTCACCTTGTTGTTGAGCTCGAGCAGGAATTTAATGGCGCAGGCATTCTGCAACCACTGATTGATACCCCCGGGGTCACAGATATTTTGGTGAATGGCACGGAATACATCTGGTGGGATCGCGGCAGCGGAATGGAGCGAACTGCACTGTGTTTTGAATCTGAAGCAGATGTCCGCCGTTACGCCCAGCGACTCGCAAACATTGCTGGACGCCGACTTGACGATGCATCCCCTTTGGTTGATGCGCAACTGCCGGACGGAACGCGAGTGCACTGCGTACTCGCGCCGATAGCCGTGGCAGGGACATCCATCTCATTACGCATTCCCAGCGCAACAACCCTCACCTTGGAGCATCTCCGTGATCAAGGTTCCATCGATGGACAGGTGCATGAGGTGCTTCTCTCTATCATGCAAAGCCGATTGGCCTTTGTCGTTAGTGGCGGAACGGGATCGGGAAAGACAACAATTCTGTCGGCACTCCTCGCCCATGTACCCCATGATCATCGAATTGTGATCGTGGAGGACTCCTCGGAATTGAATCCACGCCACCCCCACGTTGTTCGTTTGCAGTCGCGGTTGGCCAATGTGGAAGGGGCAGGGGCCATCACCATGCGCGAACTTGTCCGGAACTCGCTGCGCATGCGTCCCACCCGCATTGTCGTGGGTGAAGTGCGTGGCGCTGAGGTTGTTGATCTACTCAGCGCACTCAACACGGGGCATGAGGGCGGGTGCGGAACAGTCCACGCGAATAGTCCAACAGATGTGCCCACTCGACTAGAGGCGCTGGGTCTCACGGCGGGACTCGATCGAATTGCACTGCATGCATTGATGGGAGCCGGGCTTGATGCGATTGTGCAC
>JAIOWY010000029.1:0-15204 GCA_021741845.1 Candidatus Nanopelagicales bacterium | reverse complement strand
GCCGGTCAGATTCGCGTGTATCGAGAAAGCGCAGAAGCGGTCGGTGCATTTCGTGACGCTGTAACGGCGGTGGAGCGCGGTGAGTGCGTGGTGGTATACCCCGAAGGCACGATCACGAAGGACCCACAGTTGTGGCCCATGGAGGGCAAAACAGGTGCCGTTCGAATTGCTCTCGCGTCCGGTACCCCGCTTTACCCCATGGTCCAGTGGGGTGCCCAAGCGGTGATGGGGCCCTATAAAAAGGAATTCAAGTTATTTCCCAGGAAGACAATGCACGTGTGGTTAGGGCCACCTATTGATTTAACGAACTATCGGGGCAAGGAATGGACCCCGGAACTCCTTCATCAGGCAACCGATCTACTTATGCACAGTTTGGCCAATATGGAATCTCAAATTAGGGGAGAGGATCCACCCTCACAGTTATTCGTCGCGCCGCGCAAAGGGGCAGACTCATGACTCGAGTAGCCATGATGGGGAGTGGCTCCTGGGGTACAGCTTTTGCGGCAGTCTTGGCTGATTCTGGGTGCACGGTCACTATCTGGTCACGCGATCAGCATGTGGTCGATTCCATTAACAGTGACCACGTGAACCCGGTGTATCACCCAGGAGTGAAACTCCCGGAGTCCATGTCGGCAACCACCGATAGCGCCACCGCGTTACGCGAGGCGGACCTGGTCGTCTTGGCCATTCCGGCGCAGGCGCTCCGGAGCAACCTCACCGAATGGGCTGCGCTGTGTGGACCTGACACAGTGTTTGTCAGTCTGATGAAGGGCATAGAACTGGGCTCCAATGAGCGCATGAGTCAAGTTATCGCTGAAGTTACTGGTGCCTCGGCCGATCGCATTGCTGTTGTTTCCGGGCCAAACCTGGCGAGGGAAATAATCGTTCATCAGCCCACTGCCACGACCGTCGCATCAGAAAATGAGGAGTGCGCTCGGCGAGTGGCCGCCGCATGCACCACGGATTATTTCCGTCCCTACTGGACGACCGACGTTATAGGCACGGAAATTGGTGGGGCGGTGAAAAACGTCATTGCTTTGGCTAATGGAATTGCCGTCGGCATGGGACTCGGAGAAAACTCGCAGGCGTCCCTGATCACCCGGGGGCTGGCGGAGATCGTGCGACTCGGTGGTGCGCTGGGAGCGGACCCCATCACTTTCCTCGGCTTGGCCGGGGTTGGAGATTTGGTCGCGACCTGTCAGTCCCCACTCTCACGCAACCGAACATTCGGAGAAAATTTAGGAAAAGGACTCAGCGTGGCGGAGACTATCGACATCACTGCCCAAACATGTGAAGCCTATAAGAGCTGTGAGCCAATTCTAGATTTGGCGAATAAGTATTCGGTGGATATGCCCATCACCTATGAAGTAGTTCAGGTTTTGCATCACGGAAAACCACCAGCTCAACTGCTAACCGCCTTCATGCAACGTGATATCAGAGCGGAATAGTTACTGAGCCTGGTCAAGTGCTTGCTCTAGATCTGTCCACAAGTCTGCTGGGTGCTCAATTCCCAGGGATAACCGAATGAGGTTCTCCGGCACAGTGTCACTTTCTAATTCCCATCGGCGACGTCGTTCCAAGAGGGATTCAACTCCGCCCAGGCTGGTTGCGTACGTCCATAATGTAGTTGCTCGGCAGACTGAATCGGCATCTCCAGAGACCTCAATTGCCAGCATGGATCCCCACCCCGGGTATCGGACCGCCAGGACGGACGGATGCTCTCGAAGTCTGTCAGCTATGTAGCGAGCATTGGATTCCGACTTTTCGTACCGAAGAAACAATGTGCGCAGTCCTCGAAGTGCCAGATAGCAGTCGAAGGAGCTCGGCATGGCGCCGAGGAGTATCCGGCGAATTCGAATCTGTTCTGCACGGTCGGGATCTGAGGTAACCACTGCACCCATCAGAAGATCTGAGTGCCCACTGAGCATTTTGGTCACGCTGTGCAGGACATAGGTGGCACCCAGGGTGAGCGGCTGCTGGTGCACTGGGGTAGCAAATGTGTTGTCCACCACCGATATCACCCCTGCGTCGTGTGTTGCGGTGAGACAGGCAGGGAGGTCCGCTACTTCCATCATGGGGTTAGTAGGAGATTCGAGCCAGACCAGACCAACATCGGGCAGGCGGTCAATGATCCCCTGTGTATCACCTGGATGGATCAAGGTCAGGCGAATGAGCCCGCGGTCAGCCAACTCGCGGAGCCGAACCGCGACACCGGTGTAGGTATTAATGGGAGCGAGAACATGGGCACCATAAGGAACGAGATCTAGGAGTGCCGTTGCGGCGGCCATGCCCGAGGAAAAGACGGTCGCGTGTCCATGTTCTAAGGCGCCGATGGCGGTTTCTAATGCAGCTGCGCTAGGGGTGCCTTCTCGGGCGTACTCCAAGTCACCTTCCGCGTGAAAGGTGGACGCCGGGACTATTGGTTGATTGACGGGGTTATCAGGTGTTCGAGGTGGTCTCCCCGCGGAGACTGCCTGAGTGCTCGCGTGCCATTCCGATGTCATGGTTAAAGCCTATCCGTGGCTGCACGCTGAGTTACCCGGTCGCGATACGGTCAGACCATGACAGCGATACCAGGGTTCACGCACCCACGAGTGGCAGTGATCTATGGTGGCGTGGGTCCTGAGCACGGGGTGTCCTGCCTGAGTGCCCGTTCCATCACATCCGCACTCGTTGACCTCGGATACCCCGTCACCTGCATTGGGATCAGTCCTGAGGGCGTCTGGAGAAACGTGGCAGTTGAGGACGTCTTGTCGTTCTCTGTGGTTGATAATGCTCTTCCCTTCATGTCTTCAAACGGGCACCCAGTTCAACTTTCCATGGATCCCACATTGCCGGGCTTTCGCGTTGGCAGCGAATTCATTTCATGCAGAGTCGCGTTTCCGATTGTTCACGGGGTAGGTGGAGAGGACGGACAACTTCAAGGTGTGCTCGATTCGTCGGGAATTTCTTATGTGGGCTCGGGGGTGGAGGCATCTGCTATCTCCATGAACAAGGTCACCACTAAACGCGTAGTTCAAAGCACAGGAGTAGACGGGGGAAGGTGGATCGAAGTCACTCAAGCAACGTCTCCCCGTGAAGTTTCTACTCGGGTAGCGGAACTAGGGTCTGACGCGTACTTTGTTAAGCCGGCCTCCGGTGGTTCCTCAGCGGGTATTACCAAGGTAGGTGCGGGTGTAGACCTACGTGAGGCAATTCACGCGGCCCTGTCTGTGTCAGACAGAGTAATTATTGAAGCGGCCATTAGCCAACCACGCGAACTCGAGGTGGCAGTACTTGATGTCGGAGGATCTCTATCGGCCAGCCCGGTGGGGGAGATTCGTCTTCATCCCGATTTCGAATTCTATGATTTCACGGCCAAGTACCTGGCCCACGGAGCTGAGTTGGTTGTCCCTGCAAGCCTTGCTCCTGAGATTGCGAATGAGATTCGGGCTCGAGCCATTGACATTTTCCGCCTGCTCGGATGTCGTGATTACGCCCGCGTTGATTTCTTCTTAGATAAAGACTCCACCATTGTCTTCAACGAGATCAATACGGCGCCCGGTTTCACCGACATCTCCATGTATTCGCGGATGTGGGAAGCCGGCGGAATTCCTTTTACAGATCTAGTGCATCAGTTAGTGGCCAATGCGGTGGCAAGATCTACCAGTACTCCTGAAGCCGGGTCGTAAGCCTCAGGAATGTTCACTTCCACAAAGGAGGGTGTGTTCGTGCTGGTGAATCGTTGCCCGCTTGTGAGTTCCTCGGGGAGCCAGTCGATTCCGTTGATGGTGAATAGTTGGCTGGTGGCCTCGAGAGATGGGGGCTGAATGACACCGCATCGCATCACAATTGCTGGATCGCCCCAGGCTGCGACACCCTCGGTACCTGCATCTGTCGTGCGAATGAGCGCACCCCCCAATTCCACCGGAATTTTTGCTATCAGATTCAGGCAGTATGGGTTTTCGCCGAAGGGGCCGGGATCCACGCTGAGGGTCTGCGAGCAGCCGCTCAGCATGGGCACGCACAGAGAAATCATGGCCAACGAGAAAGGCACCGCACCCTTGCGAATGCGCGACATGCTCACCCACTCACTCTATAGTTTCGGTATCACTCCATGGCGCTCAGGGAAGTAAGTATTCATGTCTGCTCATGATTCACGCGAGGAACCACGTAACACGCTCGGCGTCGTAGGCGAGTTCGCTGTCATTGATCAGCTACAAGAGATTGCAGCGCAAGCAGCGACCGATCTCGATTTGCCTGCGCTCGTTGTGGGTACCGGAGATGACGCCGCGGTTATTCCATCGCGAAATACTCCGTGGGCCATCAGTGTTGACATGTTTGTCGAGGATCGCCACTTTCGAACCGATTGGTCCAGTGCCATAGATATTGGGCGGCGGTGTGCAGCCGCAGCCATGGCAGATATTTGTGCCATGGGTACCACGCCCACCGACCTCGTCGTGGGTTTGGCATTCCCGCCTGACACATCCATG
Source organism: Candidatus Nanopelagicales bacterium (assembly GCA_021741845.1). Lineage (GTDB taxonomy): Bacteria > Actinomycetota > Actinomycetes > S36-B12 > S36-B12 > UBA4592. The sequence continues at coordinate 10,732 of JAIOWY010000029.1, read as the reverse complement.
TCATTTGTTCGCGAGCTCTTCACTGGCCTGACGACCGAGGCCGCCATCGCTGGAGCCCGGGTAGTGGGTGGTGATCTCAGTGCCTCCGACAAGATCGTTGTGTCGGTGACGGCGTTGGGTAGTGCCCCCAAGAAAGGTCTACTCACTCGATCCGGTGCGCAGGCCGGTGACGTGGTCGCAGTGTGCGGAGTCATGGGTCGTGCCGCAGCCGGGTTGCGAGTTCTGCAGCGCGGACTGCGCTCACCACGGATCCTTGTCGATGCCTTCCGGTACCCAACGATTGACTACACCGCGGGAGTTCGGGCACGGGACGCGGGAGCCCGCGCTATGGCCGATATTTCTGATGGGCTTATTGCCGATCTGCGTCATATTGCTCAGTCGTCGAATGTCGGGGTGAACATTGATTCAGTTGCGTTGGAGGTGACCGATGACTTGGTTAGTGCTGGCTCGGCATTCGGACTTGATCCGGTTGAGTGGGTCACTACTGGGGGTGACGACCACGCGTTGGTTGCCACGTTCCCCGCTGATGCGACGCTGCCCGCCGGTTTCCGGCCCATTGGGATGGTGATGAATCTGGGACCTGATGAACACCCCGTCGTCACAGTCGACGGAATGGGCGTTGACGGATCAGGTGGATTTACCCATTTCCCTGGGGCATAACAACGAAATATTTGCCGAAGAGATCGGACCCGGCATGTCGGGGCTTAGGAAGCGCGAACGACCTTGCCGGCCTTGATGCAGGAAGTGCACACATAGAGGCGCTTGGGGGTGCGACCCACCAGAGCGCGAACGCGCTGAATGTTGGGGTTCCAGCGACGCTTGGTGCGGCGATGCGAGTGGGACACGTTATGCCCGAAACTGGGGCTCTTTCCGCAGATATCGCAGTTTGCAGCCACTGTAGCTCCTCAGGTGTAAAGGCACGAACGTATCGATACCGTCAGGTAGGTTCTTGCGGGTAAGTTCCTGGAGTGATCGGATGTACCGTCACAACCGGGTAGAGAATAGCCCACGGTATATCGGTCTATGGAGGAGGGGTGAGCGGTGCAGGGTGCCACGACCAATTCCTTCACGCTCACCATGCTGACTGATTGGCTGTGGACCGCCCAACGCTCACTGCGGTCGGCCCGAGCCGAGATAGATGCCCTCAACGTATTCCCGGTTCCAGACGGGGATACGGGCACCAATCTGTACCTCACCTGGGAGGCTGCGTGTTCGGCCCTAGGAGATCCGGGGGATTCAGGACTAGGGGAGTCGTTACTGGACCAGGATGATTACGCCGGTACTGCCCATCGCGTGGGACGCCAGGCGATCCTGGGCGCCCGGGGGAACTCCGGAGTGATCATGTCGGCACTTCTCCGGGAAGTATGTACGGCGGTGGCGCGCAACCCGAACGGAATTGCCCAAGCGCTTCGAGCTGGCGCATTGGGTGCCTACTCGGCCGTCGCGGCGCCCGTTGAAGGCACGATCCTGACGGTGGCTCGTGCGTGTGCGGAACACGCGGAAGAAGTTGCCGCGCAAGGCGGCGATTTGAGCGACATTGTTGTTGGTGCCGCCGACGCCGCCTACCAAGCTCTTCTCCGCACTCCGGAATACCTGGAGCAACTTCGAGATGCTGGCGTTGTTGATGCGGGAGGTCGAGGCTTGGTTGTTGTTCTGGACTCGCTCGTTAATACAGTGACAGGAAACTTCCCTCGCCGAGCACCAACACATCCTTCTGTAACGCCCACTCGGATCACCGAATCAGGAGCCAGCTCAGTTCCAGGGGATCTGCCTGAATTCGAGGTCATGTTTTTACTTGAGGCGCCAGTGGTTGACAATCTCGTCGCAGATCTGGAGGCGTGTGGCAATAGTGTGATGGTGGCCGGTGTTGATGCCACATTCACGGTACATGTCCACGTTGATTCCCACAATATCTCGACAGCCTTAAATACGGGATTGGCTCGAGGGGTTGTTTCACAAGTATCTGTGACGCCATTAAGCCACCATTGCCAAACCGGCCCAGCCCATCCCGAGCGTGGGAATTCTGCGAACACCCCGCGGGTTCATCTTCATCGCGCACTAGTGGCAGTGGTTCACGGACCGGGCATTCTGGACTTACTCACTGATGCGGGTGCCGTGTGCATTGCAATGCCAGCGCGCCAACAGCCTTCTGCGGCCGAGCTCATCGAGGCGGGGAAAGCGGCAGGTTCACCCGAGGTCATTCTTTTGCCTTCGGATCGGGATGCACACGCGGTCGCTGAGATCGCGGCGACCGAACTGCGAACATTCGGACTTCGAGCCAGTGTGATCCCCACGCGATCTATAACCCAAACACTGGCTGCCGCCGCGGTGCACAACCCTCACCAGGAGTTTGATTCCGATGTTGTCTCCATGACTCGGGCAGCTAGTGCCACGCGGTACGGAGCAGTTACTCAAGCAACCCGCACGGTGCTCACCATGGCGGGGGAATGCAAGGAAGGTGATTTCCTGGGGTTGATCGATGGTGAGATTTCGGTCATCGGCCATAACGTTGTGGAAGTGTCCACGGAAGTACTTAAACGCATGCTCGCTCCCGGAGCGGAGTTGGTGACGATCGTGAGAGGTAGCGATGGCGACGTGGGTGAATCCGAACGCCTAAGTCAGTGGGTCATCGAGCACAATTCTCTCGTTGAGGTCACCATCATTGATGGGGGTCAGCCGTTATGGCCCTTTATTTTTGGCGTTGAGTAGCGAATGGGTAATTCCGGTGGAGTATTCGATGTATCCCTCAAGGAACTCGTTGGGGGGAAAAGCTCCCGGGCATTGGAAAAGTCCTTCGGCATGGCAACCGCTGGTGACTTACTCCATCACTTTCCACGCCGCTATGCAGAACGGGGGCAATTGACGCCATTTAGTGAGATTGAGGTTGGTCAACCGGTCACCATTATGGCCACAATCTCCTCGGTTACATCACGGCACATGAAGTCAAAGAAAGGCAGTCTCCTGGTCGTGACGGTGACAGATGGAAGCGACACGATGGATCTAACATTTTTTAATCAAAAATGGCGGGACAGGGAATTGGTGGTCGGGCGTTCAGGGTTATTTGCTGGCACCGTTTCGGAGTATCACGGAGCACTCAATTTAACGCACCCGCAATATCAACTCTTTGGCGACGGTGAAGATACTCATGCCGACAGCATTTCCGAATTCGCTGGATCCATCATTCCGGTATATCCAAGTTCACAGTCCATCACTTCGTGGCAAATTTCCTCTGCTGTGAATGTGGTTCTGGCCTCGTTGGACGAAGTATTCGATCCTGTTCCTCCAGCACTTGCTCAAAGGCATCAATTAATGTCACGGAAGGAAGCGCTGAAAGCCATTCATCAGCCAGCTTCTGTCGAAGAGATCGAGAGAGCTCAATACCGATTGAAGTATGAGGAAGCTTTTGCGCTGCAGGTTCTTTTGGAGCAACGTCGCGTTGAGCGCAGAAGCCTTAATGCCACCTCTCGGCGCTCAATGGAGCACGCGTTGGTCAAGGAATTCGACTCCACGTTGCCGTTCGATCTCACAGCAGGGCAAATCGACGTTGGTGAAGAGATCTCAGAGGATCTCGGTAGTGATGCACCCATGATGCGCCTTCTCCAAGGAGACGTGGGCAGTGGGAAGACAATTATTGCCCTGAGGGCCATGTTGGACGTGATTGAATGCGGTGGGCAAGCCGCGCTGTTGGCGCCCACAGAAGTTTTAGCAACTCAACATTGGGAAACTATTCAGTCGCTTCTAGGAAGAATGCAGGGTGACTCAGAAATAGAGGTCACGCTATTAACCGGATCCTTACCGTCTACAACCCGGAAGCGAGCATTACTCGATATCGCCTCGGGAATGTCCAACATCGTCGTTGGCACTCACGCGCTGTTGCAGGAGAAGGTCGACTTCTTTGATCTCGGACTAGTCGTCGTAGATGAGCAGCACCGATTTGGCGTGGAACAGCGAGCCGCCCTCGTTGCAAAAGGTCGGCAGGGCATTCGTCCGCACCTCCTTGTCATGACGGCGACACCCATTCCCCGGACCACGGCTCTCACAGTATTTGGGGATCTGGACATATCGACATTGAGTGAGTCACCATCCATGAGGGCGCCGGTGGAGACATTCGTCGTTGACCCGGCCACTCATCCAAGCCATGAAAGTAGAGTCTGGGAGCGAATGGCCGAAGAAGCTCGGGCAGGAAACCGAGTTTTCGTTGTTTGTCCCAGTATTGCACCCGGTCAGTCAGATTCAGATGTCCTCGAATCCGATCATTCCGTTGAACACCAGATCACGGATTGGTCCTCCATTTCGTCTGTTGAACAGACTTTCACCGAACTATCTGAAAGATTCCCAGATATCGCGTGTGGAGTTCTGCACGGACGCATGACGTCCGAGGAAAAGAATGCCGTGATGGATCGCTTTAGGGAGGGGCATTCTGATCCGATACAAGTCCTGGTCGCAACAACAGTCATTGAAGTGGGCGTTGATGTTCCCGCCGCAACCATGATGGTGATTAGAAATGCAGAACGATTTGGCATTTCACAACTGCATCAACTTCGCGGCCGGATCGGTCGGGGAGACAAGCCGGGTCTGTGCCTTCTCATTCAGGGCGCACAGGCCACAGACTCAGCTCGTCAACGTCTCGCGGCAGTCGCAGGCACGCGCGATGGTTTTGAGCTCGCTCATCTTGATCTTGAGATACGGAGGGAAGGAGATGTCCTGGGGCAACGGCAGTCCGGTGGGTTGACCTCGCTTCGACTCCTGCGTGTCATTGAAGACATTGAGTTGATCGAGGAGGTTCGGACAGAGGTCGCGGACCTATCTCAGCATGCTGACTGGGCCGAGACTGTGCTCGCGATAGAAAAGATGAACCTCAATCGAGTGGCTCAACTGGAGAAAACATGACTCGAATAATTGGTGGGTCGCTGAGGGGGCAGCGGCTATCAGTACCGGCGCGTGTCACTCGCCCTACCTCGGATCGAATCAGAGAGGCGCTCTTTTCTTCCTTAGAAAGTTGGTTAATCACCCAGGGCCTGACGTGGGGGGAGATTGATGTGGTTGATTTATTTGCCGGTTCCGGAGCTGTTGGACTGGAGGCCGCGAGTCGCGGTGCGCGTTCGGTAGCCCTCATCGATTCGGATAGAGGCGCTGTATCCGTGATCACGGAGAATAATCACCGTCTCGGAAGTCATTGCGAGATCATGTCAATGGACGCCACCCGATGGAAGCCTCGAAAACCATGTGGGGTCGTGTTCATGGATCCTCCCTATTCAATGTCTGACTCAGATGTATCAGCCATGGTTCTGCGTCTTGTTCACAATTCAGTGATGGATGGGTGCTTGATTGTGGTGGAGCGGGCGGTTAGCTCGAGTGATCCATTTGCCCAACTCGATGAATCCTCGATCGAAAAGAAGTGGGAACGGCGGTACGGTGACTCACGGCTTTGGTACGGTCACCTCGTGGGAGAATCTCCGTGAGAATTGCCGTCTGTCCAGGTTCATTCGATCCCGTCACCAACGGGCACTTTGATGTATTCGAGCGGGCTTCCCGCATGGCTGACAGCGTGATTGTTGCCGTTCTGATCAATCGAACGAAATCCAGTCTGTTCAGTGTCGAAGAACGTATTGACATGCTGAGTGAAGTGACCGCTCCGCTGGGGAATGTGCGGGTTGATTCCTTCTACGGGCTCCTCGTTGATTACTGCCAGGACAACGGGGTAAATGCGATCGTCAAGGGATTGCGCGCAGTCAGTGACTTTGACTATGAACTTCAAATGGCCCAAATGAATTTTCGACTCTCCGGTGTCGAAACATGCTTTATTTCCACAAATCCCTTGTATAGCTATTTGTCCTCAAGCTTGGTCAAGGAGGTTGCAACCCATGGAGGGGATGTCACCGGACTTGTGCCGGATACCGTGTTGAAACGCTTGGAATCGAAAATATCCAGCACAATGTAGGTACTGAAAGGCAACTAGGTCGGTTCGCCGGAATCTGAAGTGCCGCAGCGAAACCGAAGCGTGATCTTAGGTACAAGAACATAATTGAGGAGTAACAGGTGGACGTGCAAGAAAGACTCGATGAACTGACAGTCATGGTGGAAGACGCCAAATCCATGCCCCTCTCCGCATCATGTGTACTTAATCGAGCTCAGTTGTTAGACCTCATAGAAGAAATTCGACAGCTTCTCCCGGAGTCGGTCTATCGAGCAGACGAACTACTCGCAGATCGTGAGGCTGTTGTTCAGGACGGTCGCCGAGAGGCAGACCGTCTCTTAGAGCAGGCCCGCAGCCAGGCGGACCGTATGGTGTCTGAACACGAGGTGTATCTCGCGGCGGTTGCTGAGAGCAATGCCTTGCGGGAGGAAACCGTCAACGACACAGCACGTATGCGGCAAGAGACTGACGACTACATTGATGCGAAACTCGCCACTTTTGAGATTACTTTGCAGAAGACTTTGCAGACGGTGGATCGTGGTCGCGAGAGGCTCCGCAGTCAGATGTATCAGGAGCTCGCACCGGTGGGGGAGAGTTCCGAATCTGACTTCTTTGACGCACAGTCGCAGTAGGGCTGTCTCCATGTCCGCAACCCCCTCAAGTTTCGTTGTGCCACTGACACATCTTCAGCGGCGCCCGGGCAACATGTGGGAAACGGACACGCAGTTTGTTGTTCCCGAGGACATGGGAGTTGCCCTAGCTCGCATTGAGCCAGGATCGCTGATGGATGCTGACGTGCGGTTGGAGTCCGTACTAGACGGCGTGCTGGTTTCAGCGGATGTTGACTACACAGTCTCGGCCGAGTGCTCGCGGTGCTTGGAACCACTCACATGGAATGAGACCACGAGTTTGGTGGAGCTTTTTCTCTACCCGGAGACAGACTCTCGTGGCCGGGAGATTCGAGCTCAGGGCGGCGCGGGTGATGCGGATTCGGACTCGGAGACGGTGTCCCGGTATGTAGTGGACGATTGTGTTGACTTGGAGGAGGTAATTCGTGACTCCGTTGTCGTTGATCTCCCCCTGAAACCGTTGTGTGTCCCCGATTGCCCTGGTTTGTGCCCGACCTGTGGTGAACGTCTAGACACGGGGTCGCATGATCACCCCGTCACTGATCCCCGATGGGCAGCTCTGGGTGCTTTACGAGAAGAATTACCCCCGACTACCGCCTGAATATTCCCGGGTGGAATACTCGTGCGCCGGTCACGTAGTGGCCAGTGCTCACCCGAAGTGAAAGAGGATCCCGTGCCAGTCCCGAAGCGGAAGACATCGCGTTCAAATACTCGTCATCGCCGTTCACAGTGGAAAGCCTCGGCTCCGACTCTGGTGACATGCGCACGCTGCAGCGAGAAGCGGCTCGCCCATACCGCCTGCCCTACGTGCGGAACGTACGCCAAGCGTCGGGTACTTGACGTTTAATCTCGCCGCGAGTGACTTTTGCGGTAACTGTGTGTGAGGTAACCTCACATCTATGATTCCGCCAGCAAGTGTCGTGAGTTTTTTCACCGATGCATTTGGCGCCCTGCCTCCGTTGCGTGTCGATACGCCGTTGCATGCCCTGGGATACGAACCAATTGATGCGGTGGTCCTGGCCCACATGGCTCAACAGTTGAACCCGCCAGTTCACGTGACAGATGTACAGGTTGTGAACATGCACACCGTAGGTGATTGGGCCGCGATCCTGATGTCTGACCTCAACGTTCCCGGGAGAACTGACTAATGCGTGATCCATCCGCCTTGCTCAACTCCTTGCAAGTCACTTGTGATCCGGAGTTACTGGAACTCTCGTTAGTACATCGTTCATATGCCTATGAAAATGGAGGCTTGCCGACCAACGAACGCCTCGAGTTTCTCGGTGATTCTGTGCTCGGAATTGTTGTCACCGACACGTTGTATCGGAACTATCCCGATCTCCCTGAGGGGCAGTTGGCGCGAATGAGGGCGTCGGTAGTGAATGCCCAAGCATTAGCCGAGGTAGCGCGAAGTGTTCGCCTGGGGGATTTCATTAAGTTGGGAAAAGGTGAAGTCACATCAGGTGGCAGCGATAAAACATCCATATTGGCTGATTGCTTGGAGGCTGTCATTGGAGCGGTGTACCTATCGGGCGGAATGGGTGTTGTCGAGCCGTTTATCTCACGACTGTTTAACCCACTGATCAATGAAGCATCGCAACTGGGCGCTGGGTTGGACTGGAAAACCTCGCTTCAGGAATTATCGGGTCAATTGGCTATTGATTTACCGGAATACCGAATCTCCGATTCAGGACCTGATCATGCAAAAACCTTCCTGGCCGATGTCGTCATCGGTGGGGAAATTATGGGCACGGGGGAGGGTAGCTCTAAAAAAATTGCCGAGCAGTTGGCTGCCCAACAGGCATACACAACCCTCGCCGATCGCATGACGCACCCACCCACAGGTGGCACGCACTAGTGCCCGAACTTCCCGAAGTAGAGGTTGTTCGACGTGGCTTGGACCCACATGTCACCGGAGCCATCATTGAATCCGCCGAGGTACTGCACCCGCGGGTAACGCGAAGAAATACAGGAAATTTTGTCCATCAGGTTTCGGGTGCCCGGATCTCGCATATCAGTCGCCGAGGCAAATATCTCTGGTTTGTCTTGGATCAGCCCCATGCAATCGTGGCTCACTTGGGCATGAGTGGGCAGTTTCGAATTAATCAGATGGACCCTTCCGGGAACGGGTTCAACCCGCATACCCGCCTCACCATGTCGTTGAGGTCCTCCGGTGCACCAGTACAGCTTGCCTTCGTTGATCAGCGAACATTTGGTGGGTTGCATGTCAGTCCATGCTCCGATGTTGGTAGCGGGGAGGTCGTGCCCGAGTCGGTGAGGCATATTGCCCGCGATCCACTGGATCCGCTATTTGATCCCGACCTCTATGTGCAGCGGGCGTTGTCAAAATCAGTGGCCATCAAACGTGTCCTGTTAGACCAAACTCTCATGTCAGGTGTCGGGAACATTTATGCAGATGAAGCGCTCTTTCGAGCTGGTGTGCATGGCGATATTCGGGCCGACTCGTTGTCTGCCACCGCTATGCACGAGCTTGTTATCGAAGTGGCGACTGTGATGAATGAGGCACTTGAGGAGGGTGGGACAAGTTTTGACGCGCTCTATGTTCATGTCAATGGGGAATCAGGCTATTTCTCTCGATCCTTGGCCGTGTACGGGAGAGAAGGGCAACCGTGTGATCGGTGCGGACAACCCATTTCCCGGACGCAATTCATGAATCGCTCGAGTTATTTTTGCGCAGTGTGTCAGCCACTGTCGCGCGCTGTGGCATCCCAATAACGCAGCCCTTTCAGGATAGGCTGCACCCTGGCCGTCTCGACTTTTCAAAGGACTGACAACACTCGTGCATCTGAAGACTCTCACACTCAAGGGCTTTAAGTCTTTTGCGTCCTCAACCACATTGCACTTTGAGCCAGGCGTGACATGTGTTGTTGGACCCAACGGATCAGGTAAGTCCAATGTTGTTGATGCGCTGGCATGGGTCATGGGTGAGCAGGGCGCTAAATCTCTGCGTGGCGGGAAAATGGAAGACGTCATCTTCTCCGGAACTGCGGGGCGCGCCCCACTGGGTCGGGCGGAGGTGGCTCTGACCATTGATAACTCAGATGGCGCGCTACCCATCGAATTTGCAGAGGTCACGATCTCACGAACGCTGTTCCGTAACGGCGGTTCGGAGTACGCCATTAATGGTGAACCGTGTCGATTACTCGACGTTCAGGAGCTCTTGAGCGACTCTGGAATCGGTCGGGAAATGCACGTGATTGTCGGTCAGGGGCAACTGGATTCCATTCTCCATGCCACCCCGGAGGATCGTCGCGGTTTCATCGAAGAAGCGGCCGGGGTACTCAAGCACCGCAAGCGCAAGGAAAAAGCCCTCCGCAAGTTGGATTCCATGGAAGGAAATCTCACTCGACTCAATGACCTCACGGCGGAGTTGCGACGCCAATTGAAGCCATTGGGGCGGCAGGCTGAGGTAGCGCGCCGGGCAACCGTCATCCAGAGCGACGTCAGGGATGCGCGCCTACGCATCATGGCGGACGATTTACTGGGACTTCGCACCGCATTGGCGGCAGAAGTGGCGGATGAGAGTGCATTGCGGGAGAAGCAAGCCGGTGTTGAGGCAGCAATTGCCGCGCTGAGGGAACGCGAGTCCTTGGCGGAGCGGGCGGAGCAAGATCAGGCTCCGGAACTCCATCGAATTCAGGAGACTTACCTTGCGCTCAGCGGATTACGTGAACGCTACTCCGGGCTGGTTCAGTTGGGTACGGAAAAGGTGCGCCATCTAGCGCCCGAGCCCGAAGAAGAACAGATGGGTCGTGATCCCGAGGCCATCGAGGCAGAAGCACGGGAGCTTCGCTCAACTGAATTCGAGTTAGGCCGCGATTTAGAGGCGTTGAAGGAGAGATTGGTTGTTGTCGGTGCTGCCCGCGAACAGTCCGAGGCCGCCTTGGCGAGCGAAATTGCGCGCATCGGCGACATTGAAAGGCAGGCGGCTGAACACTTAGCTGCCGTGGCCAAACTGCGCGGACAATGTGATAGCGCACAAACTCGTATTGATACCCGTGGCGCCGAAATTGATCGCTTGAACGTGCAAATCACCGAGGCTCGGGACCGTAGTCGGACTGCCCAATCGGAATTTCAAGCGGTGGAGACCAAGGACGTCTCGCTGGGTGCGGGCGAGCAGGGGCTCGATGCGGATCATGAGCGCGCCAATCAGACTCTGATCGCT
>JAIOWY010000028.1:0-15208 GCA_021741845.1 Candidatus Nanopelagicales bacterium | reverse complement strand
AGGTCGTAACACGTGGCCAAACCGGTGAGACCCAACGGTGTTTGGACAACAACGTAGTGATCTCCCGCCGTCATGGTGTCCTGCTCCCTGGCATACGTGAACACGTGCACCTTGCGATACCGAGCAACCAGGTCGCCCTGCGGATTGAACAGCACGCTGGTGTTGAAAAGTTGTTCCCCGTCTGATTCACAGAACGAGCCTCCGTGAATCCACAGTGAATGCTGACGCGCCTTCGCACTCAGCGCAGTCGGCAACGGACCGTCGATCGGTTGCGCTAATGCTCGGCTGGCGTCGAGATTAAATGCGCCGGCATTCCACAGCTCAGGAAGAAGTACGAGATCGGAATTGGTGGCGAGTTGATCAATCATGCCGAGGACTCGATCCACTCGGTTTTGTGCAGACTCACTATCAGAGCAGTCCAATTGAATAACCGTAGTTCGCACACCCATGGATTAAGCGTATTACGTGCAAAGACAACTCAGTTCCGGCAGACTAAATCCATGACCACAGACCTCAGATCGATTCACTCTGACCGTGATCCGGTGAGCACGTACCAAGAGGCCATGCAGGATGTAATTGACCTACTCAGCTCAGTCGAGACATCCCAGTGGAGCATGCCAACATCCTGCCCGGGCTGGTCAATAGCTGATATTGCCGCTCACTTAATAGATCTCGACGTGATGGTCGCGGGAACAGAGCGAATTTCCCACGAACCGAATTGGGAGACTCTCCCCCATGTGACAAATCCGTCGCAACAATTCACCGAGCGTGGTGTGGATTACCGCCGCGGAACTCCCCCGGAACAACTGCTCGGCGACTTGAGTTCCGCTTCGACCACGCTGGTGGCAACAACGGCAGCAGGTGGCTCACCGTCAATAAAGATTCCATGGGTCAAGGACGAGATTTCCTTGGACCAGTTTTATTCCATGCGAACATTTGACACCTGGACCCACGAGCAAGACATTCGACTCGCGCTCGGGTTACCGGGACATCTCGGCTCAAACCCCGCTCGCATGTCCGCCCAACGCATGATTTCTAGTCTCCCGTTGATCTGGGGAAAGAAAGTGGGTGCACCCCCCGGGGCGGCGCTCACCCTCACTCTGACCGGGCCAGACATTGAGGGAACCGCGCACGTTGTGGTGGGGGAAGATGGCCGGGCAGCATTCGTCGATCAAACCGGTGAGGGCGCTGCGCAGGTCTCCATGCCGTGGCCTGCCTTTGTCCACGCCTTTGCGGGGCGCGTTCCGCCGGAACAGTCACTCGCGGCCGCTACCTATAGTGGCGAGTTCGCAGCCAATTTCATCTCGCAGCTTCCCTCTACGCCGTAATCTTCAACCAAATAACCTTCATTCAAATAACCCTCCAATCAAATAACCCTCTAACCCTGACCGTCGAGTTGGGCATAATGTCCACATGACAACTATCCGAGTGTTTCTCCTCGACGATCACGAGATTGTTCGCCGTGGTCTGGCGGACCTGATCGGTTTGCAGTCGGACATGGAAGTTGTCGGCGAGGCGGGAAGCGCCGAGGAAGCATTACGGCGCATACCGGCGGCCCAACCACATGTTGCAGTGCTTGACGTGCGCTTACCTGATGGAAGTGGCGTTGAAGTGTGCCGCGAGGTGCGGTCCACCATGCCGGAGGTCAGCTGCCTCATGCTCACCTCCTATGCAGATGACGAAGCTCTGTTCAATGCGATCATGGCTGGAGCGTCTGGGTACGTGCTGAAAGAAATCCGCGGTAACGATCTCATTGAAGCGATCCGACAGGTTTCTGCGGGCAACAGTTTGCTTGACCCCAGCATGACGCAGAAAGTGTTGGAGCGGTTACGTCACGGATCCAAAGAAGATTCCGAGTTGTCCAAACTGTCCGAGCAAGAGCGAACCATTTTGACACTCATTGGTCAGGGAATGACGAATCGTCAAATTGGTGAACACATGCACCTCGCGGAAAAGACAATCAAGAATTATGTGTCGGGGTTGCTCGCCAAGCTGGGGATGGAACGACGAACCCAAGCGGCAGCGTATGTAGCCCGGCTGGAGACAGAGAAGTAACTAGATAGTTGCCGTCCAGGTCACCGTGGTTCCGCCACCCTGGTGCGGCTCAATGGTGAACGTCCCACCAGACTCCTGCGCCCGGCGTTCCATATTAGCCACACCTGAGCGGCGACCACCGTCCTGAAATCCAATGCCGTTATCTACAACACTGCAGGTTAATTTCCCGTTCAGAACACTAATGAGGACAGACACCTCTGTCGCCTGAGCGTGCTTGGCACAGTTGGTGAGCGACTCCCGAATAACCGCGAGCAAATTCTCAGCAATCAGTGGTGACATGGGCGAATCAACGGCGCCGAGCAATTTCAATGTCGGAGCAAAACCCAACGCAACGGAGGCTGATTGCACCTCTTGAGTTATGAAATGGGTGAGACTCTCTTGAGCAATATCCAAATGCAAATCAAAGATTGTTTGACGAATCTCTCGAATTGTTTCATCGAGTTGATCCATTGCTTTCTCAACTTGGGCCACCGCATCAGGAGACGTTCCTGCATGCTGCGTGACACCCTGCAGCATCATTCCCGCAGCGAATACTCGCTGAATAACCAGATCGTGAAGATCGCGACCAATGCGATCACGGTCTTCCAGGACAGCTACGTGCTCCTTATCCCGTTGGGCGTCAGCCAATACCAGCGTCAATGCTGCCTGGGATGCAAAGGACTCAACGAGTTCAATGACTTCGCTGCGGGCCATGCGGGAGCCGGCTGGCCATAAGAGAAGTAGCACGCCGAGCACCCGATCCGCTGTTCGTAGCGGGAGGGCAACGGCAGGACCTGGTTCAAAATCCACGGAGATATCGCCCCACAGCCCACACTGCTCCTCAATGACGCTCGCCCCTGACTTAAAGGACCGCTCCACAATGGAGTCAGACGGAACCGGCTGGCCGAGCCAGGATCGAAGCGAAGTAACTGCGGGATCGGTATCTGCCGCCGTTCGCAAAATCTCAATACTGAGTTGTTCCACGTTATCTGGCAAAGCAATGATTGTGGCGCACGCATTCGTCAGACTCTGACTTTTTTCGGCAATGAGGTTCAAGGTCTCCCCGGAATCAGTACCCGACAGCACGGCCGTCCCAATGGCGGACACCGCCGCCTGCCACTTCTCCCGCTGTTGGGTGAGCTCGAACAGTCGGGCATTTTCAATTGCCACCGCTGCCGCAGCTGCTAGCGCCATGACGGTGCGCTCGTCCTCCGCGGTGAAGTGGTGACCACCACGTTTCTCTGTTAAGTACAGGTTGCCAAAAACCTCACCGCGAACCCGGACAGGAACTCCGAGGAAGGTGGTCATGGGTGGGTGGTTCACGGGAAACCCGACCGAGGCCGTATGGCTGGTCAAGTCCGGGAGTCGGATCGGCACGGGGTGATCAACCAGGAGTCCCAAAATTCCATCACCTTTGGGTAATTGACCAATGCGTTCCGCTTCTTCTGACGGAATACCCACGTGAATAAAGTCCCGTACCTGACCATCTTCATCTAGTACACCTAAAGCACCGTACGTTGCATCGACCAGCTCCACCGCATTTGTCACGATTCTTCGGAGCGTTGAGTTCAGTTCCAACCCGGCGGCAACAGAGACAACCGCGGAGAAAAGTCCACGGTTGGTATCCATGGGTCCATTCTGCTCCCCTTAGCGAGTAACGGCGACACCCACCGGCAGCTGGGAAATAGTGGCGAGCATGTGCAACTGACTCTCCTGCGCTTGCCAGGTGGTTGCGTACCATCCTCCGGCTTGAAGCAGTTCCTCATGACTGCCAATTGCCGTGATGCGGCCCGCCACGATCTCCATGATCTGTGTGCATTGAGCAGCGGCGGTCAACCGATGGGTCACCATGACGGTCGTGGTTCCGCGGGTCGAGTCCCATATTTCGCGTTCCAAGGCCTCAGCGGTCTCGAAGTCCAAATGCTCCGTCGGTTCATCGAAAATTAATAGTTCCTGCCGTGCCGCGAGCAGTCGGGCGAATGCCAAGCGCTGCTTTTCCCCACCGGACATGCGCGCACCCTCACTACCTAACTCAGTGTCTAATCCCTGCGGCTGATTCGCCAACCACTGCGTCAATGAAGCGCGGGCAATTACTCCCTCAATCGCCGGTGTACTCATTTCACCACCGCCAATTTGAATGTTGTTACGTACCGTGGTGTCGAATACGTGACTCTGCTGACTAAGCATGACCCTGGATGGATTCACGGCGAGGGAGCCCGTCCACGGCAAATAACCCATCAATGCATAAGCCAACGTGGACTTACCGGAACCGCTCGGACCAACAATGGCTACATGGTCACCCGGCAGGATGGAGAACGATAGATCATGCAAGGTGGATGTTGGACTCCCTGGCCACGAGATATCAACATGCTGCGCTTGGACTCCAGCGGCCTCCGGAAGCGCACTAATGATGTACGCCGAATCGTTAGAGTCTGACTCCAGTTCGTCAATGCGCTGCGCAACAACCGTCATATTTTTCCACGCGACGGCGGTAGCCGGAAGTTGCGACAGAATTTCAAAAAGCGCTAGCGGGAGAAAGGCCACCACCGCCAACATGACCGGTGCCATGCGTCCACTCGTGACCGCGGGAATGCCCAGAATCAATGCGGTAACAACGGCCACCCCTTGGAGGGCAACACCCAGTCCGGTTCCCAAACCAAGACTCCAGGCCTGTGTTCGCAACTCCGTGTTGACAACGCGATCGCGCTGAGCCAGTGCGTTGAGTGCCGGTGTGCGCACACCCGACATGAGAATTTCACTGGAGTTGTCCGTGATCGCCAGTACGCCCTGCGTCACCTCTGCCCGCACTTCCGCCAATTTCCGGTCACTCCGTGATACCACCAAACGCACCAGTACAGGCACACCAATGAGTGCCGTCACACCGATAATCGCCATGGCGAGTCCGATCTCGGGCAACACCCACACGGTGAATAAGACGGTGGTCACCGTGACGAGCGCAGCTTGGGCCCACGGTAGAACAACGCGCAGCGGTAGATCTAGGGCACCATCCACGTCAGCACCTATGCGAGCAAAGAAATCTCCTCGGGCGAATCGCCTAATCCCCACCGGCGTGATTCGTTCTAAACTCTCATAAACAGTGACCCGAAGGTTTGTCAATCCCTTTAATGCTGCGTTGTGACCCAGGAGTCGCTCGGCGTACCGCAGAACGGCGCGGGACAGTGCAAAGAAGCGCACAGAGACCGCCGCCACCGTGAGCGTTAAGACGGGGGGCATTTCCGCCGCTGATGCGATCAGCCACGCGGATACACCCATGAGCGCGACAGCACTCAGCGAGGCTAATGCGCCAATAACAGCCGCGGAGCTGATACCGCGTTTGTCGATCGAGACCTGGCGCCACAGGCGTGTTGTTGCACTCACGGCTACCACCCCCTCGATCCGGTGGGAATGACCGTGTTCATGTCCGTTGCTGTGTTCATGTTCGTATCAGCATCAGGTGCTTGGGTTGACGAGTGGCCCGACTCCACTCGAACAACCTGATGCGCAATTTCCATGAGGGCGGGCCGATGCGCCACGAGGATCACCGTCATTCCCCGTGCTGCACACCCCTGCAGCACATCCGCTATGGCGATTTCACTTGCGGAGTCCAGAGCAGCCGTTGGTTCATCGAGAAGAAATATCTTGGGTTGAGTTATTAATGCTCGAGCAATAGCAAGTCGCTGCAACTGGCCACCCGATAATCCTGAGCCCTGCGCGTCCAAGGTGAAATCCAAGCCAAGTGGTCGAATCTCCGCGGCGACCTCCGCCTCGGACAGAGCATTCCAAATCTCCGAATCGGTGTGATCCGCGTGCAGATCAACCACACTTCGAATCGTTGGATGTGCGTTGAGATCCTGTGCAAACAGTTGTGCATGCTGCGGGAGCCAACTCATGGATGCACGCCAGTGAGTCATGTTGATTGTGGTCAGTGACACTCCACCCACGGAAATATCACCGGATGTTGCATGCACCAAGCCACCGAGGGCTCGCAAGAGTGTGGTTTTACCGCTCCCGGAATGTCCCACAATCGCCGTGATACTTCCCGGAGTGGCCGTCAATGACACGGGTGCCAGCGCTACTGATTCCGTGTCTGGATACTGAACAGAAAGGTCGCTCACGCTGACGGTGATGTCTGCCGGCATGTCCGTGGTGCCACCGGCAACCGCGGGTTGGTTTTCGATGATGCTGAAGAGTTTGTCCGCCGCACCTAAACCCTCAGCGGCAGCATGGAAGTGCTGACCGATCAACCGCAACGGCAAATAAACCTCGGGCGCCAGTAGTAACACAAAGAGGCCGACCCGGTAATCAATTTGAGCCTCCGCTAGCCGCAATCCAATCGATACAGCCACCAAAGCGACGGACAATGTGGCGAGTAATTCCAACGCTAAGGACGACAGAAAGGAAATGCGCAGCACACCCATGGTGCTGGACCGGTACTCCTCGCCGACACGTTTAATCACGGTGACTTGGGCCTGTGCCCGGCCAAAAACCTTGAGGGTGGGCAGTCCAGACACCAGATCCAGAAAGTGACCGCTCAGTGTGGAGAGCGTGCTCCACTGCCGGTCCACCTTGTTCTTGGTGAACAAACCGATCAGGATCATGAAAATCGGAATCAGTGGAATCGTGACCGCAACAATGATCGCCGACAAAATATCTTGGGTGAATATCACCGCTAGAACACTGATCGGCACAATGACTGCCAGCACTAGCTGCGGTAGATACCGGGCAAAGTACGTGTCGAGAGCGTCGATACCGCGGGTGGCGATCACGGCAATGTCTCCGGGACTGACCTGCGGAGTTCCCGAGTCAATCACCGCCGACATGGCGGCCTGACGTAACTGCGCTTTCGCCTCACCAGACGCACGAACGGACACCACCTCCGCACCCCAAGCCAGCAGGGAACGCGCGGCAAACACTCCAGCCAACGCAGCCACCCCGAAACTGACGTCGGCGAGCACCTCGTTATTCGCGGTGACTCCGACGATCACCCGGGACAGGAACCATGCCTGGCCAATAACTAAAACAGCGGTCAGGGTCCCGAGAATGATCGCGAACAGCATGAAGACCCGAGTGCTTCGGGCGTACCGAAACAGTCTCGGGTCAACAGGCTTCACAGAGTGAGAATATCTAGTTGTATGTAACGGGTATTACTTCGTTGACGCGAAGCGATCGTCGCTGCGCCCTGGTGCCGCCTGGGGCGGGATCATGGAGGTGCTGATCCGCTTGCGGAACACCCAGTAGGTCCACCCTTGGTAGATCAACACGATCGGTGTCATGATCACGGCAACCCAGGTCATGACCGTCAGGGTGTATTCCTGGCTCGATGCGTTGTAGATCGTGAGATTGAATGCTGGATCCACGGTACTGATCATCACGTTCGGGTAGAGACCCACGAACAGTGAGGCGACAGCGAACAGGATCGTGCCACTCGTGAGCAAAAACGCCCAGCCATCACGATGCTTGTATGTCATGAACAGTGCACCCAGGAACATCACCGCGGCAATCAGCACCATGGGCAGTGTCCACGCAACCCGACCGGAGAAAGCTTGTGCCCACAGCAGGGCCACAACGGCGGATAACGCAGCAACAACACCCAACTTCAGGGCAACACCCCGTGCAGCTTCCCGGACTTCACCGGATGTCTTCAGGGCCAGGAAGATGGCGCCGTGGGTGGTGAACACCAACAGTGTCATGAGTCCCAGCGCAATGCTGAAGGGGTTGAGTAGGTCAAAGAAATTTCCCACATAGTTGAAGTTGCCTGCATTCGCAGCGTCGGTTCCGGGCAGTGGCTCGATCGCCGTGCCACCGATCACGTTTCCGAATGCGACACCAAAGAGGAGTGCTGGGAGCGCCGATCCAATGAAAATCGCAATATCCCAGCGAGCACGCCAGCTGGCGGAGTCCTTCTTGCCTCGATATTCAAAGGCCACACCGCGCATGATTAATGCGAGCAGAAGAACAAAGAAAGCGAGGTAGAAGCCGCTAAACATGGTGGCGTACCAGAGGGGGAATGCGGCGAATGTCGCACCGCCCGCTACCAGGAGCCACACTTCGTTGCCGTCCCACACCGGTCCAATGGTGTTGATCATGACGCGGCGACGCAGGTCATCGCGACCAATAAAGGGGAGTAGCACGCCAACGCCCAAGTCAAAGCCGTCGAGGATGAAGTAGCCAATCCACAACACCGCAATGAGTATGAACCAAACGGTCACGAGATCCATGATGAATTCCTTTCAGTCCAGCTCAGTACGCGAAGTACAGTTGAGTGTCGTCGGTCTTCTGTGAATCCTCATAGGGATCCGCAATGACATCTTCCGGGGGTCCGGCCTTGATGTACTTCAGCAGCAGTCCTACTTCAATAACTGCGAGGATTGCATAAACAAGGGTGAATCCGATCAAGCTGATCCACACTTCCGTGGCCGTTGTCAGTGGAGACACTGCATCAGCGGTGACCTGTTCACCAAACACGATCCACGGTTGACGTCCCATTTCGGTGAAGATCCAGCCGAAGGAGGCCGCCAGGAGCGGTCCGAAGATCACGAAGTACGTGGTGTAACGGAACAGTGAACCCTTCTGCGGATTGCGACCGCCGCGATAGCGCCACAGCGCCCACAACGCCCACAGCGCACCGAGCATGCCCAGCCCGATCATCAAGCGGAAGCTCCAATAAGAAACCGGAACGTAGGGAACGTAGTTGCCCGGACCGTATTGGTTTTCATACGCCGCTTGCAGATCATTGATTCCCTGAACGGTGCCACTGAAGTCACCTGTGGAGAGGAAGGACAGCAGTCCAGGAACCTCGATCAACGGTGTTGCGGTGTCTCCGGAGATGTCGCCAATTGTGAGCACGGAGAACGGTGCACTCTCGGTGGTTTCGTAGAGGCCTTCAGCAGCGGCCATCTTCATGGGCTGCTGCTCCACCATGATCTTGGAGTCCATGTCACCGGTAATGCTGACAAAGACGGCGGAGATCAGCGTGACAATCGCGCCTGCTTTGACGGCCGCGCGGAAGATATCGCCGTGACGACCCTTGGTGAGGAACCAGGCACCGACAGCGGCAACACCGGTGCCGGCGATCAGGAAGCTCGCGGACATGGTGTGGACGAATGCAATAACGGCTGTGTTCTGGAAGAGCACTGCACCAATGTCGTTGAGAACGGCGCGCCCTGTCTCTGGATCAATCTCGTATCCGACCGGGTGCTGCATCCATGCGTTCGCGGCCAAAATGAAGTACGCCGAGAGCATGGTGCCGACCGCTGCTGCCCAGATGGTGGCCAAGTGCAGCTTCTTGGGTAAGCGATCCCAACCAAAGATCCACAAGCCGAGGAAGGTGGACTCGAGGAAGAACGCCAACAAGCCTTCCATGGCCAACGGCGCTCCGAAGACGTCACCCACAAAGCGGGAGTACTCCGACCAGTTCATACCGAACTGGAATTCCTGCACGATTCCGGTCACCACGCCCATGGCAAAGTTGATGAGGAACAACTTGCCAAAGAACTTGGTGAGCTTGAGGTACTTCTCTTTTCCTGTGACGTACCACGCCGTTTGGAACCCGGCGACAAACCAGACCAAACCGAGCGTGATCGGTACAAAGAAGAAGTGATAGACCGTGGTTATTCCGAATTGCCAGCGGGCAAGATCCAATACGTCCATGCCTTCATCCTTCTCCTCCCCTCCCTAGGTGGATCCCGGAAAGTGGCACCAGTTTGAGGGACTAAAGTCCCGACATGTCCTCCACCGCGGCACCGGATGTTCGCGGGGTCACCGAAGCCCCCCTGGCCCGGATCGCCACACCCTTAATCACCCTGTGGATCGTCTGGGGTTCCACGTATATGGGCATCGCCCTGGTGGTGCAGTCGATGCCTCCACTGGCCGGCGCCGGAACTCGGTTCCTCGCAGCCTCGGCTGCCCTAGCCCTCGTCGTTCTGCTGCTTCGCGGTCCCCGCGTCTTCCGGGTTACCCGGTCCCAGATCCGCGGCGCTGTCCTGATGGGCACCCTGATTCTGTCTGTCGGGATTGGCATCCTGTCCCTGGCTCAACGTTATGTTCCGTCGAGCATCGCCGCGCTGATTGTGTCCGTCATGCCCCTGTGGATCATTATTTTCCGGCTCCGAGCCGGCGACCGTCCCTCACGCATGACATTAAGTGGTGTGGCGGTCGGTTTGCTGGGGTTGGTGCTCATGCTCCTGCCCGGTGGCACGGCACCCGTGGGAGATGCCAGTACCGCGCAGGTGGCGCTGTGGTCTCTAGCGATCACCTTTGGAAGTTTCTGTTGGGCTTTTTTCTCGTGGCGTTCCACCCGTTATGACCAGCCCAAGGATCCCCTGGTCACTACGGTGATTGAGTTAGTGACCGCCGGTGTTGTTCTCACCACCGTGGGGTTGCTGCTCGGTGAACGCTGGACTCCGTCTGCCTACACATCCGCTTCCTGGGCCGGTTGGGCATATCTCGTATTGGCCTCAGCGGTCGCCTACTCCGCTTATGTCTGGTTGATTGGGAACGCCCCCATGTCACTTGTGTCAACGTATGCCTACATCAATCCGGTTATTGCTGTTCTGCTCGGATTCTTTATCTTGAAGGAGCAGATCACCACAGACGTGATTGTGGGACTCACCATTGTTGTGGGCGGCGTGATCTTGGTTGTGTCTGGCGAGCGCCGACCTAAGTTACTTCCGCTGGAACCCAGCTAGTCCGTTACGTCACCGAGCAGTGTCTCAGCGAATTCCGGGACATAATTATTGAGATCCCGCGGAGGTCGTTGATAACCCACTGCCTTGGGTCGCTGGGGCATGGTCAACAACGGCGGATCGGCGTTGTAGTAGTCAACGGAGGACAGAAAATGATGAATGGTGTTTAGGCGTGCCCGTCTCTTGCAGTCCGCCTCCACTATGTACCACGGCGATTCCGGTAGATCCGTGTGTACCAACATCTCGTCTTTCGCTTTGGAGTAGTCCTCCCACCGGGTAATGGACTCAACGTCCATCGGTGAAAACTTCCATCGACGCATGGGATCGTTCAACCTGGACTTAAAACGTCTCTCCTGCTCAGCGTCGCTAATACTGAACCAATATTTTCTTAGAATAATTCCATCTTCTATCAAGAGTCGTTCAAAGATAGGCGTCTGATGCAGAAAACGTCGATATTCATCAGGCGTGCAAAATCCCATTACTTTTTCCACGCCAGCCCGGTTGTACCACGAGCGATCAAAGAATTTGATTTCACCAGATGCCGGCAGGTGGCGGACATACCGTTGGAAATACCACTCGGATCGCTCCCGTTCCGTCGGTGAGGGGAGAGCCACAATTTGCGCTTGCCGCGGATTCAAATACTGGGTAAAGCGCTTAATAGTCGAGCCCTTGCCTGCAGCATCGCGTCCCTCAAACAGAATGACAACGCGTTTCCCCTCGAGGCGAACCCATTCCTGAAAGTTGACCAGTTCAGCCTGTAAATCGAATAGTTCCTTTTCATAGATTGATTTGGGAAACTTTTTCACAGGGGGACTCTTCTTCTTTGCCACACGACCAGATTACTCAGCGAGTTCCCAAGGATCCTGCTGAATCACTATTCCCTTCAATGTAATCGGGTTCTTTAGTAACCTACCGGCATGACTCTTCGCCGGCGCGTTCTGATTGCTTCGGGGTCAGCGCTCGGCGTTGTGCTCCTGGGGTTCATCATTGTTCTCGTTCAATTCGGTGCCGTGTCGAGCTCACAGGACCGCTTGGACACTGTCCTGTCACCAGCTGCGCAGCTTGCTGATTCCCTGGCGCTCGCGCAAACTTCAGCATCCGGTGATCTCTCGGACTACATTCTGACTGGATCCGAGGAAGCCCTCGCCAGTTATCAGAGCGCTATTTCCACAACGGGTTCCATGGAGAGTTCACTCATTGCTCTTTTCGGCGAGAACGATCCTGCACTGATTGCATTGGTTGAAAGTTCCGCGGCAGCACAACGCGCCTGGGTCAGTGCGGACGCACAACCGGCACTAGATGCCATGGCGGACGGAAACACCGCAAAAGCAGCGCGGATCACGAATAAGAAGAAAGCGTGGAACACATATGACTCCATGCTGTTGGCCACAACGGCTCTGCAAACTGAGATTGAAGTTCAACGTGCTGACTCAGTAAACAGTGTTGCCGGATCAGCACGGACTCTGGGAATCTTCCTTGTCCTCGGTGGCGTGATTCTTCTGGCCGGGTTTATTGGTTACTTTGTGTATTTCCAGCGCTGGGTTATTTATCCCCTGATGGATATTCGCAAGGACCTACAACTCGCCACCAGAGACCCTGCGCACACACATCCCATTGAGCCGCTCGGTCCGCCGGAGTTTGTCACGCTGGCTAAGGATGCTGAGTCCTTGCGCCGCAAACTGGTCACCGAGATCGACGAGGCCGCCAACGCTCGCAAGGGGTTGCAACAGGATGCACCGCTGGTCGCGGCTGTGCGCAGTGAGATGCAGGTTGACACACGCATTCATTGCCCAGGAGTCGCCATTGCCGGGTTGGCCGCAAATGCAGAAGGGTCACTCGCCGGGGACTACTGGGACTACGTTCCGCTCGACGAGCACCGAGTTGCCCTGATCGTTGCCGACGTTTCCGGACACGGTCCAGTGTCTAATGTTGTTGCCCTCCGCATCCGTGCCATCATGAAAGCGGCACTGGCCCAGACCGGTTCCTTGGAGCAAGCAGTGTCCCTCGCTGCTGAATCAACGGTTGCGGACGAACACTTTGTCACCGCGATTCTGATGCTTGTTGATACAGAAGCCAACACTTTGTCCTGGATCAATGCCGGGCACCCTCCGGCCATTGGCGTGACCCGGGAAAAGGAGGAGTTCTTTTTAGACCCGACAGGTCCGCTGATCTCGTCACTGGGTGGTTCCTGGGAGGTGGGGGAGCGCCCCTTCCTCCCCGGGGATCTCGTGCTGGGAGTCACCGACGGATTCCTCGACGGTCAAGCACTCGCGACCAGCGACTCCGAGGCCGAAACGGCCTCCATTGCCCGCATTGTGCGCTCCCTCGATGCCCCGGTGCGGCGCCAGCCAGAGGAAGTTGTGCAGCGACTGGTGTCCCATATCCGGGAGGTAGCGCCCCGCTGGCAGAGCGACGACACCACGGTCGTGGCTGTCAGCCGATTGGATTAAACCCCCGGAGTCTGGTGCGGGTGGCTTGTCACTTCCATGGCAGACTAGCCGAATGCGAAAAACACTCACCGGAACTCTGGCCGCCCTCGTTGCGGCTGCCCTCGTCCTCCCCCTAGCCGTTCCCGCTCAGGCTGCCAAGCCCTCCTTGAACCTCAAAGGCACGGTGATTAAAGATGACCTCTTTGGTCTGCACGTGAAAGACGAACAGAATGGCGTGTGGCCCACCATTAAGTTTGGCTCCCTCCGTTTGTGGGACAACGGGACTTCCTGGGCAAACATTGAAACGTCCAAGGGTGTTTTCGATTGGACCGCACTCGATAATGCGGTCGCGAACGCCGAGAAGAACGGTATGGACGACATTCTGATGGTCCTTGCCGGGACACCCTCCTGGGCAACCGATCAGCGCAACCCCGCTGCCCTACCCCAAGCTGATGCTTCCGGCATGCCCCGCAATCTCAGCGACTGGGATGACTGGGTGCGTGCGGTCGCCACCCGGTACAAGGGGCGCATTAATAACTACCAGCCCTGGAATGAAGCGAACCTCACCACGTTCTTCACCGGCACTCCCGCGCAAATGGCCGAGATGACCAAACGTGCTTACGACATCATCAAGAGCATTGATTCAACGGCCACCGTGGTTGCACCCAGCACCGGAACACGCCTTGGTGGGCCGTTCAAAAAGTTCTACCCCGCCTTCCTCCGCGAACTCAAGCAACGCGGCTGGCCCGTTGACGTGTGGGCAGCACACACTTACCCCGCTTCCCTGGGTGACACCAATGATCGTGCCGATCTCGCCAATGCTTGGATCAAATACCTCAAAGCGGCTAAAGCTCCGAACTTGCCGCTCTGGGATACAGAGAACAACTACGGCCTTGGTGGCCCTGGTCCCAATAATCCAGAACAGGACATTGAGGGAACACGGGCTGCGGATTGGACCGCCATTACCTACCTTGATGCCGTTCGACTCGGCATCTCCCGCGTCTACATGTACCAATGGGGTCCATACAACGATCTGTGGGGCATTCAGTACAACGACAAGTCAGCCGGCGCTGTAGCCATGGACACCCTCCAAGACTGGATCGTGGGGAGTACCTACAACGGTTGCAAGGAAAAGAACCGCAAGGTGACCTGTACCTACACCGGCACCAACGGTCGTGACCAGATCATTTACTCTGAAAAAGGCCGAAAGACATTTACCGTCAACAAGGTTTACAAGCAAATGTGCACACTGGATGGAAACTGCAAGGCAGTACCCAGTAATCGCAAGGTGCGCACATTTGGTCCAGTGTTGTTGACGCGCTAAAACACAGTTCACTCAGAGAGCCGGTGGATCCGTCCACCGGCTCTTTACTGTGTACGTTCCTCAGCGATGGAATTACCACCATCTACGGCAATGCACTGCCCGGTCAGATAGCTCGCGCCTGGAGTTGCCAGGAAGGCAATAACGGCAGCAACTTCCTGGGGTGTGGCGCTGCGATGGAGGGGCACGAGTGCGCCCTCGGCGGCCTCGTGTGGTGTTTGTGATCCGGTCTGTATCCAGCCCGGGGCCACCACGTTCGCGGTTATTCCCTCATTGGAATAGTCCACAGCAAGTGAGCGGGTGAGTCCCACCACAGCAGCCTTTGCTGCGGCATAAGCACTTTCTTCTCGCATGGCCATGAGCGGACCCGTGACACTGGCCACGGAGACAATGCGTCCCCACCCACGTGACCGCATGTGGGGCAATGCACTTCGCGTTGCATTCACCATTGTCATCAGGTTGCGCTGCAGGGCGCTGTCAAAATCCGCCAAGGCAATGGCACCCAGGGCACCGGATTCCACACCTACTGGTGCACTGACACTGGCCATCCCGGCGTTGTTAATGAGAATGTCCACGCCACCGAGGTCGCGGGCAATCGCCTCGAATACTTGCTGAGTTTCCTCTGGATTCGTCAGGTCGCCGACATAACCGCGGACATTCCCTGACCCGGCAAGTTCGCGGACGCGCTCGTGAACGTGGTCACCTGTTGCCAGTACCGCAACATCAGCGCCTAATTCCTG
>JAIOWY010000027.1:0-15484 GCA_021741845.1 Candidatus Nanopelagicales bacterium | reverse complement strand
GCCACGCAACATTGCTGGACAGATCTCGGGATTGGAAGGGACGTGTGCCAAAGACATGGCAAATACTGTTGATAGACCAGGTGACGTGATGCACAAACGCGATGCGTACTAGTCCAGCCCAGAAGAATGCGGTCAACGCTCCTGCCCACGACCAGGTGATGAGCCCGCCAAGAACGGCAGGGAGCAGCAGGCTGGCAATAACAAAGATGGAGAAGTGCTTAGACATCCAGGTGAGGTCTTTATCTTTAGCAATGTCAGGAGCGTACTTTTCAATCGCCGTGTTATCGCTGTCAAAAAGCCAGCCCACATGTGAATAGACGAGCCCTTTAGCCACTGCTTTACGGGATGTACCAAAGCGCCACGGAGAGTGAGGGTCACCGACTTCATCTGAGAACTTGTGGTGCTTGCGGTGGTCGGCTACCCACTGGTCCAATGAACCTTCAATAGCGAGTGACCCGAAGAGCGCAAGAGTGATTTTGACCGCGCGATTGGCCTTGAATGAGCCGTGGGTGAAATAGCGGTGGTAACCGATCGTGATACCGAGAGCGGTCAGTGCCCATAAGCCAATAGCCAGGGTGAGGTCGAGCCAGCTCAACCATCCGCCCCAGGCCACGGGAATAGCGAGTGCAACGGCCACGAGCGGAATGACCACAAAAGCGCCGATGGTGATACGCATGGCGCGACCCAAATACACGGCGTCGTCCTGATTCTCGTCAAAGACAAGGTCCTCGGGCATCAGTGTGGTCATGGCGTTCCTCTCCGTGGGCCGATCAACTTACGCTACCGTAACCTACGGAAGCGTAAGTTGCAAGTGACTCGGTGATTTACCGATGGTGAGTCGACTGGATGGACTCGATTCCGGTGCCCAACTCCGCAACGCCTAGGCTGTGGGACGCATTACGCCTGTAATCCCGGGTCGTCTAGCGGCAGGACAGCGGACTTTGAATCCGTCAACGGAGGTTCGATCCCTCCCCCGGGAGCTTTTTTGTAGTCAGCCCGATTCCACTCTCTCTGGCGAACTAGGCTGACACCGTGCGTCCCTCAGTTGTCATCATTCTTGCCGCAGGTGAAGGCACTCGCATGAAATCAGCAACTCCTAAAGTGCTGCATCACATTGCCGGTCGCACGCTGATCAATCACGTTGTCGAGGCAGCTGCGACAACCGAACCAGAGCATGTGATTGTTGTTGTGGGACACGGCGCTCCCGAAGTAATTTCTCACTTAGATGAAGTAGCACCCTGGGTGAGCACTGTGACACAAACAGAAAGAAACGGCACCGGTCATGCCGTGCGCATTGCACTAGCGTCACTTGGTGAGTCTGGAGTAGATCTGTCCTCAGGCCCCGTTGTGGTGCTGACCGGTGATACACCACTGCTCACGGGGGATACCTTGAACGTCATGCTGCGCGTTCATCAGGACAGTGCAGCTGATGCCACTGTGTTAACTGCCGAGTTACCCAACCCCGCTGGATACGGTCGAATTCTCCGCGATGGGGATCGGGTTATTGGCATTGTCGAACACAAGGACGCCAACCCGGCCGAACTGATGATTAACGAAATCAACTCCGGCATGTATGCATTCTCCATTTCCGCTTTGTCCAACAGCATTAACAACATCACGGCGAATAACGCCCAGGGCGAGGAATACCTCACCGACGTCATTGGGTTGATGGCCGCAACGAGTGCGACCGTCATGGGAGTCCCAGCACTCGACAGCAACGACATTCTTGGAATTAATGACCGCGTGCAATTGGCGCAAGCCGGTGCGATCATGCGGGATCGACTCAATGAGAAGCACATGCGTGCCGGCGTGACCATTGCCGATCCGGCGACAACGTGGATTGATGTTGATGTTGATATTGCTGCCGATGCTTCCATTTTGCCGAACACAGTGTTACGAGGACCAACATCCATTGACACTGCAGCCGAGGTAGGGCCGGGGACAACCTTGATCTCCTGCGAAGTGGGTGAAGGCGCGGTCGTTCGCCACACGTGGGCTGAGCTCGCCGTTATTGGAGCACGCGCGACCGTTGGACCCTTCACCTATTTGCGAGCAGGAACCGTGATCGGTGAAGCCGGTAAAGCCGGGGCTTTCGTGGAAATCAAGAACTCGCAACTGGGTACTGGCTCCAAAGTTCCCCACCTGTCCTATGTGGGCGACGCCACCATTGGGGAGCACACAAATATTGGCGCGGGCACGGTCTTTGTGAACTACGACGGAATTGCCAAGCACCGCTCAGAAGTGGGTAACGCTGTGCGCATTGGGTCCGACAACATGCTGGTAGCTCCGGTACAGATCGGCGACGGTGCCTACACGGCCGCCGGTTCGGTGATCACCGACAACGTTCCGCCCGGGGCCATGGCCGTTGGGCGAGCTCAGCAACGAAATATCCGTGGTTGGGTTCGAAGAAAGCGTCCGGGGACAGCGTCCGCGGAGGCAGCGGAGAGGGCGGGGGACTCAAGTCACATGGCATCTGACACAGTTTCCCCCGAGGCTTCCCCACTCGATAGTGATCACTAGTACGTCAGCGAGCAACGAGCGAAGGTGGAGTAAGTGGCCGAGAAGTCAGTCCCAACCCAGAAACATCTCCTTCTCCTGGCGGGAAGATCACACCCGGAGTTGGCTGACTCTGTAGCCGAGAATCTCGGGATAGCGCTTACTCCCGTCACGGCGCACGACTTTGCTAATGGTGAGATATTTGTTCGTTTCCGGGAATCAGTTCGCGGTGGAGACGCATTTGTGCTGCAAAGCCACACAACACCGATCAATAAGTGGATCATGGAGCAGTTGATCATGATCGACGCACTCAAGCGGGCATCTGCCAAGCGGATTACCGTGATTGTGCCCTTTTATGGTTACGCGCGGCAGGATAAAAAGCATCGCGGCCGCGAGCCTATTTCGGCCCGATTAATGGCGGACCTATTTAAAGCGGCTGGTGCAGATCGGCTCATGACCGTTGATTTACATACATCGCAAATCCAAGGCTTCTTTGATGGTCCAGTTGATCACCTGTTCGCGCTGCCTCTGTTAGCTGGGCATGTTGCCGGTCGCGTTGATCGCTCCAAGATCACGGTGGTGTCCCCAGATGCTGGCCGCGTTCGCGTCGCGGAGAGGTGGACAGATGTCCTCGGTGCGCCTCTCGCCATAATCCACAAGCGTCGCGATCCCGATATTCCCAATCAAGTGCGAGTGCTCGAAGTAGTTGGTGACGTCAAAGATCGCGTTTGTGTTGTTGTTGACGACATGATCGACACCGGCGGAACCATTGTGAAAGCTGCGGAAACATTATTCGACAACGGCGCATCTGAAGTTATTGTCGCGGCGACCCATGGAATTCTGAGCGACCCAGCCCGCGAGCGGCTACAGGATTCGCGCATCAGTGAGGTTGTGGTCACGGACACGCTCCCCATCCCCGAGGAGCGCAGGTTTGACAAACTGACCGTGCTCTCTATTGCACCTCTTCTCGCAACGGCGATCAATGAAGTCTTCACTGACGGCTCGGTCACCAAAATGTTCGAGGACGAGGATTTGGGCGAAGCAGCCTCATCGCATTAAGCCCTCAGTACTGTAAGCCCTCCTCACATCACGCAGGAATGGCTGGGCTAGACTCGGGCAGTTCCTCGGCGAGGGTGTCTCACAACACCGTTATCGACAGGGTTGCAGTTCCCTCTCCTTGGTGCCCCCTGCACGAGTGCCACATGGCAACATAACAAGGAGATATCGTGACCAACGTCAACATAACCGCTTCCCCTCGCACCGAGTTTGGCAAGGGCGCTGCCCGCCGGGTGCGTCGTTCAGGACAGATTCCTGCGGTCCTCTACGGTTCCGATACAAACTTGCTGCACATCACATTGCCGGCACATGAATTGGCCTTGGCTCTGCGTAAGCCTCGTGTTGTCCTGAATATTGAATTCGACGGCCAGGCGTATCTCACCAAGCCCCGCGATGTTCAGCGGGACCCAGTGCGTCTTGACCTTGAGCATGTTGACTTGATTGTGATTACCAAGAAGGAAGCGGCACTGCGAAGTGACTATTCCGATGCTGTGGCGCAGGTGCACCAGGCCGCTGAAGAAGCAGGCTTGGACACAGCCATGGTTATGCAGGCCTTTGAAGCCTCTGTGGCTGCCGGTGAACTTCCACTCGACGCCGTTGGACACGCAGTTGCTGACGCTCGGGAAAAGGCGCTGGAGCAGGCTGCTGCAGCAGCGGCCTCCGGTGCGGCTGAAGATGCGGCGGCTGCTGAAACTGCCGGTGCCGGCGAGCCTGCGGCCGATACAGCTCCTTCCGAGTAATTGACCTGGCTCGTTGCGGGACTCGGTAACCCCGGTCCCGCATACGCCGCCACGCGACACAACATTGGCGCGATGGTGGTGCAAGGGTGCGCCGAGAAGACCCGCAGCCCGTTGTCGCGTCACAAGCGGGCATTAGCTCTGACGAGCGAAACCTTCTTTGGGCCACCTGGGCAGAACGCGAAGGTGGTGCTCGCCATTCCCCTGTCCTTTATGAATCTCAGTGGGGGGCCGGTTGCGGCATTGATGGATTTCTATCGCATTGAACCGGATCACTTAGTTGTTATCCATGACGAATTGGATATCGATTTCGGGGCTATCCGATTGAAATTCGGTGGGGGTGACAATGGACATAATGGGCTGAAAAGTATTCGAGGCTCTATTGGCACCGGTGATTTCTATCGGCAGCGAATGGGGATAGGTCGCCCCCCGGGGCGTCAAGAGCCAGCCGACTTTGTGCTCTCACCCTTTAGTTCCACAGAGCGCAAGGAGCTTCCCGGATTCGTGGAGACGGGCGGTGACTCCCTGGAGGCACTGATCCTGGAAGGCTTGGAGTACGCACAGAGTAGGTACAACAGTTAGAACCAATGAGTCGGGTTTGAAGAGTTGGAGCAATCATGAGTGAACTAAGCGATGCCGAGCTGTCCCGCGTTGTTGCCCGGGAGGCTGGTCAATTACTGCTACAACTCCGTGAAGAATTCTTTGCCGCGCGCGGCGACAGTGCGATTGATAAGACCGTCAGCGACATGCTGCGTGACCAGGCGGATCGCGCTTCGCACGTCTTTATCATGGAGAAATTGAGTGAGGCGCGACCACAGGATTCCATTTTGAGCGAGGAAGGGAAGGACAACGACGCCCGCTTGGCTGCGGAACGGGTGTGGATTGTTGACCCGCTGGATGGAACGTGGGAGTACGGGCAAAATCGTCGCGATTTCGCCGTCCACATTGCCCTGTGGGATGCGGGTGCACAGCGATTGAGTGCCGGCACCGTTGATCTACCAGCCCAGGGATTGACGCGCAGCGTGCTCGACACTGTCACCACGCCTCCGGGGAGCACGGATTCGATCATTCGAGTCGTGGCCTCCCGGTCTCGACCACCTAAGACGCTACAGGAAACGGTGGCGCGCCTCGGAGAGATTTTGCGCGCGGAAGGAGTGGCGCACCACAGTATTGAGATCGTGGATGTCGGGTCCGTCGGGGCCAAGGTGAATGAGATTTTGTGTGGACGTGCTGATATTTATCTTCATGACACCGGGTTTTTCGAGTGGGATGTCGCTGCGCCTTATTCGGTTGCTGAACACTACGGACTGATTGCTTCGCATATGACCGGCAAGCCGATCACTTTTAACCACATGCCGCCCTATGTCACCGATCTTGTCGTGTCCCGTGCTGATCTATACCCCCATGTCCTGCGAGCACTTGAGGAAACCCGCGGCGCGTGACAACTCAGCAGTCACTTGCGGCGTTGGTCGCACTCGCACAAGCCGATCCAGCCTTTCGTGAGATACGAGAGATCTCGCAGGTTCCATCCCAGGCTGACTTCGTTGCACCTCCAAACCTTTATCCATTAACAATTGCGGAATTGAGTTCGCTGTCTAATCCGTCACCACTCCTGGTCTTAACACCGACCGGTCGAAGTGCACAAGAGCTTGCGACGGCATTGGGTGCATTGATGGATCCCACATCGGTGGCGGTGTTTCCCAGTTGGGAAACCCTTCCGCACGAACGGCTCTCACCGTCTTCTGACACAGTCGGTGCTCGCATCGCCGTACTGAACCTATTAACACATCCGGTTGTGGGTGATCCACACGTGTCACCGATTGCAGTCGTGATTGCGTCGGTACGCGCTGCGCTGCAACCGATTGTTGCCGACATTGGATCGGTGGAACCTGTTCGCCTGCGTGTTGGCGACTCTGTGGACCTGGTCAGCACAGTGTCTCGATTGGTTGATTACGGATACGAACGTGTTGACCTCGTTGAACGTCGCGGACAGTTAGCAGTGCGCGGAGGAATTCTCGATCTCTTTCCTCCGACGGAAGAACATGCATTGCGGGTTGAATTCTGGGGGAATGAAGTCGAGGAAATTCGTTATTTCGCTGTTGCGGATCAACGATCCCTGGATAGCGCTCCGCACGGCGTCTGGGCGCCGCCGGTTCGAGAGCTGCTGCTGACCGAGAAGGTGCGCGAACGTGCTCGAGTTCTGGGAGCCAACCACAGTGAGGTCGCAACCATGTGTGACTCACTTGCCCAGGGAATCCCGTGTGAAGGGATGGAGTCACTGTCTCCCGTGTTGGCGGGGGATATGAAGCCACTTCATGCCTTTATGTCACCGGGCGCCTCCCTTGTGGTTCTTGAGCCGGAGAGGACCCGGGCACGTGCAGTGGATGTAGTGCAAACGGCGGAGGAATTCCTTGCCGCAGGTTGGCACAGCGCGGCGGTAGGTGGCTCCGTCCCCATTGACTTATCCGGGTCAATGTTTATTAACCCGGAGAAAATGGAGAGCGATATTCGGCACGGTGGAGGTTCGATATGGAATCTCACGCCGTTACGCAGTGATGCCGACATCTCTCCGAACACGGTCATTACCTGTGATTCGCCCCATGTCGTCGATTATCGGGGCCGCCCCGAGGAATTAATGGCGGAGATTCGGGAGTGGTTGGGGCTCGGCGATCGTGTCGTGCTCACGGCCCAGGGTCGCGGATCGCTGGAACGCATGGCTGAGGAGCTGGGTGGTGCCGATATCGGTTCCAAACTGGTCACCGCACTGCCCCAGGAGTTGGAGAGCCACACGGTGTACCTGGTTCCCAGTGCATTGGAGGAGGGGTTTCTGCTACCCCAATGTTCCCTTCGGGTGTTAACCGAACAGGACGTTGTGGGCTCAAAGTCGGCGACAAAAGATATGCGCCGCATGCCCAGTAAGCGACGCGGCAGTGTCGATCCGCTCACCCTTGCTTCCGGCGACTTTATTGTGCACGAGCATCACGGTGTTGGTCGTTATGTGGAAATGATCACGCGGACCATTGCTGGTGCAGAGCGCGAGTATTTGGTTATTGAATATGCCCCAAGCAAGCGGGGTCAACCGGCAGATCGGTTATTTGTTCCCATGGATCAATTGGATTTGATCACCCGATATGTCGGAGGTGAAGCGCCGACAGTCCACCGCCTCGGTGGTGCCGATTGGAATAAGGCCAAAGGGCGCGCACGTAAGGCGGTTAAACAAATTGCGGGCGAGTTGATTCGCCTTTATGCGGCACGGCAGTCGGCACAGGGTTATGCATTCACCCAGGACACTCCGTGGCAGCGTGAACTAGAAGATGCCTTTGCATATGTGGAAACGGCGGATCAGCTCAGCACAATCGAAGAAGTCAAACGAGACATGGAGCGAACGGTTCCCATGGATCGTCTGATTTGTGGTGATGTCGGGTACGGCAAAACAGAAATTGCGATTAGGGCAGCGTTCAAAGCGGTTCAGGACGGCAAGCAGGTTGCTGTTCTCGTTCCCACCACGCTTCTCGTGCAGCAGCATCTGTCCACCTTTACTGACCGGTATTCCGCCTTCCCTATCAAAGTCGCCGCATTATCCAGATTTACCAGCACGGCGGAGTCAAACGCTGCACTAGCTGGTCTAGCTGATGGCACCGTTGACATTGTGATTGGTACGCATCGGTTACTCACGCCCAGTGTGCGATTCAAGGATCTGGGGTTAGTGATTGTTGACGAGGAACAGCGTTTTGGTGTGGAACATAAGGAGCACCTGAAGGCTATTCGTACCAACGTTGACGTTCTCGCCATGAGTGCAACACCGATCCCACGAACATTAGAAATGGCAGTTACTGGAATCCGCGAAATGTCCGTGATACAGACACCGCCCGAGGAACGTCACCCGGTGCTGACATTCGTCGGACCTTATGACGAGAAACAAATCACCGCGGCAATACACCGTGAGTTACTGCGCGAGGGACAGGTTTTCTTCATTCATAACCGAGTCGAGTCCATTGACCGAGTCGCGTCTCGAATTCGTGATCTAATTCCAGAGGCACGGGTGGCCGTTGCGCATGGCCAAATGACTGAGGGTGCGCTGGAACAGGTGATTGTGCAGTTCTGGGAAAAGGAAATTGATGTCTTGGTGTGCACCACCATTGTCGAATCGGGAATTGATATCCCCAACGCCAATACGTTAATTGTGGATCGTGCTGACAAATTCGGATTGTCGCAAATGCATCAGCTTCGCGGTCGAGTCGGCCGGGGTAAAGAACGTGCTTACTCGTATTTTCTTTACGACCCGAATAAGCCGCTCACGGAAACAGCACACGAACGCCTTGCCACTATTGCGCAACGAACTGATTTGGGTTCGGGTATGCAGATCGCTCTGAAAGACCTAGAGATTCGCGGGGCGGGGAATTTGCTCGGCGGGGAGCAGAGCGGCCACATTGCTGACGTTGGATTTGATTTGTATCTGCGGCTCGTCGGTGAAGCTCTAGCTGAATATAAAAATGAACCCGCTAGGGAGGTGAATGAAGTTCGGGTGGAACTTCCCATAAATGCACATATACCTGAGTCCTATGTCCCCCAGGAGCGTCTGCGCCTAGAGGCCTATAAACGCCTCGCCGACTCCAGTACACCGGAAGCGGTATCCGAGGTCAGCGCGGAGTTGGTGGATCGCTACGGCACCTTGCCGGAGGAGGTATCCACCTTGATCGACGTCGCACGGTTCCGGGTAGAGGCTCGATCACACGGGGTGGAAGAAATTGTGTCCATGGGCAAAAATATTCGCCTCCACCCGGTGGAACTCCCCGAATCTCGGTCCATGCGCCTGACGCGGTTGTACCCGGGGAGCACGCTGAAGCCAACTACGCGCACCCTCCTGGTCCCCCATCCGCAGACCGGCGGGGCTGGAGGTCTTGGTGGTTCCCCGCTGCGGGATCGGGCTCTCCTACAATGGCTATACGAATTGTTATCCACCCTCTATTCCACTCCCTAATCCGCCGCTTTTTACCGTCCCCCCAGTACCCACCACACCATCGGAGTCCGTGTTGAAGTTCACCAGGAAGTACCGCACAGCCATGGCAGCCACAACTCTGGTGGCAGCGTTGTTCACCGTCACCGCCTGCGGGACTAATCAGGCAGGTGCCGCGGCCGTTTTGGGCGATACCAGCATTACCGAGAACGAACTTAATTCCCAGGTGCAGGCGCTGTTGGAGGCTCAAGGACTCACCTCCCAGGATTCATCCGCCGAACTCGTGACCCAGACGTTGGATCGCATGATCACAACCAGTCTCGTCAATCAGTTGTCCGATCGCGAGGGAGTTGTTGTTGATCAAGGCGAAATCGACAATATTCGTCTGCAATACCTAGCCCAAGCGGGTGGAGAAGAGCAGCTAGCGAATGTGCTGCTGCAGCAAGGTGTGTT
Source organism: Candidatus Nanopelagicales bacterium (assembly GCA_021741845.1). Classification (GTDB taxonomy): domain Bacteria; phylum Actinomycetota; class Actinomycetes; order S36-B12; family S36-B12; genus UBA4592. The sequence continues at coordinate 5,785 of JAIOWY010000027.1, read as the reverse complement.
ACCCGCGGATATTAACAACGTGATCAAGCTCAATATTCAGGTCTCCAAATTGGGGGAGAAATTGGCACCTGGCGCTGCGTCAGATGTTCAAGGTGGTGCCGTGTTCGTGGCGGCGTCTGACCTCAGTGTGAGTATCGGAGCTGAAGTGGCGCCACGGTTTGGTACCTGGGATCCCGAGAACCTCAGCATTGGGCCGGTGACCAATAGCGTGTCAGAACCATTGGGTGTCGAACTCGGTCAGGAATAGCCGCCGTGCGGGGGAGTTCATTTACTGACCTGGTGTCAGTCATGAACCGACTCAGGTCACCCGGTGGGTGTCCCTGGGACGCCGCGCAGACACACGCGAGCCTGGTCGAGTACCTCATTGAGGAAGCACATGAGTGTGTGGAAGCAATAGAGGCTGGCGATCAAGCCGCCATGCAAGAGGAGTTAGGCGACCTGCTGCTGCAGGTTGTTTTCCATGCACGCATTGCAGAGCCCTCGTGGGATATTGACTCGGTGATCGAAGGGATCACCACCAAATTAGTTACTCGTCACCCGCACGTATTCTCTGATGCCATTGCCCAAACACCTGCTGCGGTGGAAGAGAGCTGGCATGTGCGCAAGGCACAGGAAAAGGGTCGCACATCCCTCACCGAAGGCATTCCAGAGTCACTCCCCGCATTAATGCGCGCCGCTAAGTTGCAGTCACGGACGGCGACGTTGGATCTCCCACCAACAGATCAAGCGCCCCTTGCTGACCGTGTGCTCGCGGACGTAAGCGACCAAGATCAGTTTGGTGACCTCCTGATCGAATTGGTTCGTGTGGCGAGAGGCCGGGGTTGGGACGCTGAAGGAAGCTTGCGAGCTGCGCTGCGGAGACGCACGGAGGTGATTAAAGATTATGAACTCGGCAACAGTGGAATTTCATCGGATAGCTAATACCGCCATTGATCGACTCCTCGCTTTTGACCCTGTTTCAGCCACCTGGCTAGGTGATCATCGGTTCGACTCGCTGCTTCCAGACATGTCCGTTCCTGCAGTTAACGCCATGGTGCGAGACGTTGAAGATCTCTTAACTGAACTTGATGCAGTCGACGACGTCGAGTTGGAAACTAATGATCTCGTTGACTTGGAAATCCTGCGTGCTCACCTCATGAAGGTGCATTTTGATCTCACGGTGAACCAAGAGTTTCGGTGGAATCCCATGCAGTGGAATCCGGGTACTGCTATCCACCTGGTGCTGTCTCGGAACTTCGCACCCGAATCGGAGCGTCGTGAAGCGGCCCTTGCCCGAGCAGTTCTGATTCCGGGCTTTCTCACGACTGCGCGGGAAACACTCGGTGAGATGCCGGCCATTCATGTGGAGACTGCCATTGCTCAGTTACGGGGGACCGCGCATCTGGTGGAGACACTCGATGTCCCGGACGCAATCCATCAAGCACTTGCTGAGCACATTTTGTGGCTAGAAGAGCGTCTGCCGGAAGCGCACATGTCACCGCGTCGTGGCCCTGATGTGTACGCGGGGATCCTGTGGCATTCATTAGATGATGCCACCGATGTTGACTCCCTTTTCCAGATCGCCCAGTCCCATTTGGATCGCGTCACCTCGGCCATGAGAGACACGGCCCTGGACTACATGAAGCTCGCCGGGGTGCAATCCGAGGGCGATCCCATTCGAACGGCCCTCGATCACATTGCCGCCGTCTCGCCGGTAACTAATGAGACGGTGTTGGAGCACGTGGAGTCGGCGTTGAGGTCCACCCGTGCGTTCACCAGGGAACATGACCTCGTGTCCGTGCCAGATATTCAGACGGAAGTGATGGAGATGCCCGAGATTCACCGGGGAGTCGCGGTGGCGTACTGCGATGCTCCGGGCCCTCTTGAGCAGGCGGCTGTCCCCACCTTTGTCGCGGTGTCCCCAACGCCTGCCGACTGGACTCCGGAGCGCCAAGAAAGTTTCTATCGTGAATATAACTCCGTTCAGATTCACGACCTCACTATTCATGAAGCATTTCCCGGACATGTTCTGCAGTTGGCGCTCAGCAATCTCGGGGAAAAGCAAAGCCTTGTTCGTCGATTTGGCATGAGCGGTGTGTTCGTTGAAGGCTGGGCGGTCTATTCCGAGGAATTGATGATCGAGGCCGGATACTCACCGGAACCCAACCCTGTAAGTCGCGCAGCGATCCGGTTGCAGCAGCTAAAAATGCAGGCGCGCATGACAATCAACACCATGCTGGATATCGGTGTGCACGCCCGCGACATGTCGGAAGCAGAAGCCATGTCATTGATGTGTGACCGGGGCTACCAGGAAGAAGGGGAAGCGGCAGGCAAATGGCGCCGTGCGTTACTCACCGCGGGACAGCTTCCCACGTACTTCGTGGGGTACCTGTCCGTCACAGAATTGGCACATGATCTGCGGGTCATGCACCCGGAGTGGTCACTGCGCCAGATCCATGATCTGATGTTGTCATGTGGTTCCCCCGCTCCGAGATACGTCAGAGAATTGGTCGGCCTGTGAAGGCCCCATGGTTTGCCCTCGGGCTGGTCGCAGTGCTCAGCCTGAGCGCATGCTCCCAGGATGCGCCGCCGCAGACGAACGAATCAACAGCAGCGGCTGTGTCTCCATCGGTTCCTGCTCCTGAGGTCGCCGATCCGTGCGCAGTTATCGATTCAATGCAAGAGCAATTTGCGCAAACGGTGGCCGAATTCACGGCAGACCCAAGCCAGGATGCGATTGCGTTACTAGAGCAGGAATTTTCGACTCAGGTTGCACTGCTCTATTCAGTGATTGACGCTGTAAATGTTGATCAAGCACAGCGAAATCAACTCAGTGCAGACCTGACTGACGTAATTGCCAATAAAGATGAGGCCGTTCGCCAATTCAATGAAAGCACCGAGACGGATAACTTTCTGCAAAAGGGTGTCCTGCTGGCCGGAGCTGCTGTTGCCGCGCAACAAGCAGTAGCCACCATGCAGTCACTCCTCTCCACGGTTAATGCGGAACTGTCCTGCACGGAGTAGTTCCAGACGCACCAGTTGTTGAGGTATTCACTCGTGAACAACATGTGTGTAATTTCTACGCATGCCTTTATGTCATACCGTCGCGCCATTATGCGTGTGTTCGGTTCTTCGGAATTGAACTCGGTCGAGATCGGGGGGTCGATCGGGGGCGCGTCACGAAAATGGGGGTTACTTTCGTTGGCGCGCCCGCCTTATTAGTCGAACAATCACAGTCAGCGCGGCGACCACGATCCCAATTCCCAGCACCATCGGAATGAGGAATCCCACTAATGTGACGGCACCTGCACCGAGATTGATCAGTGCATTCCAGCCACTCTCGATTCCGCCAATAAAGTCAGGAGAGTCAGTAGTGGCAGTGGGGTCAGGGGAAATGTCAATGTAGACGGTGGACATGGCGACTTGGTTCTCCAGCATGTCCCGCTGCGCCACGAGTGAATCGCGTTCGGCGGTTCGAGTCGCTAGCTCTGCTTCAACGGCAACTAGATCTGTAACGCTCGTTGCCTGCTCCTGTAGCTGCTCCAATTTGGATATTGACGTGTTGAGTGCGGAAATCCGGGCATCGAGATCAGTAATCGACAGAGTGACATCTACATCGGAAACACTGAAGCCAACAGTCTCATCAACTTCTCTCACATCCGTCATAAAGGATTCAAGTTCGGAAGCAGGGACTCGGACCGTCATGTATCCGTAATCGCGGTCGTCTGAAGTTCGAATGTCTTGTTGGTCAATCGACCCTGAGTACTGCGTCACCAACTCTTCTATCTGTGACATGGATTCGAGCACATTGTCCGACACCAAACTGATGGTGCCTGTTCGGATCACCTGTTGTTGAACCGTCTGCTTGCCGAGGTCAGCGTTCATCTCACCTGGTGCTGCCTCGGAGAATCCCATGTCGGCTGTGACCGGCATGCTCGTTGGTGACGAGGCGGAACATCCGGTCAGTGTTGCAAGTGCCAGCAGCCCTAGGCCGGCGGTGAGGGTCGTGAATGATCGGGTGAGTGAGGTGCGCATAATCCTTGGACTCTCTCCCGGCCCGATCTGGTTCCCCTCTTTACATCACAAAGTGACAACGGGATGGCTAGTGGGCGGAGTATGTGCCCAACTACAGTTAGCCCCATGGCCATTATCGATGCTCTGATTGCTCGTGAAATTCTCGATTCCCGGGGAAATCCCACGGTGGAGGTGGAAGTACTCCTCGACGACGACACGGTGGCTCGCGCTGCTGTTCCCTCGGGGGCGTCCACCGGAGCATTTGAAGCGTCCGAGCGGCGCGATGGTGGCTCTCGCTATGGCGGTAAAGGCGTGCTCGAAGCGGTCAACGCGGTCGAGGGCGAGATCGCTGATTCCCTGGTGGGGCTCTCTGCGGACGACCAACGCACCGTGGATCAGGTCATGATTGACCTCGATGCCACGCCCAATAAGTCACGGTTGGGGGCTAACGCCATTCTTGGTGCGTCCCTTGCCGTAGCCAAAGCAGCCGCCTTGTCAGCCGAGCTCCCCCTCTTTAAGTACGTGGGCGGACCCAATGCACACCTCCTCCCCGTTCCCATGATGAACATTCTTAACGGTGGCGCACATGCGGACACGGGGGTTGATATTCAAGAGTTCATGATCGCTCCCATTGGTGCGGCCACGTTCTCCGATGCATTGCGGCAAGGTACCGAGGTGTATCACGCTTTGAAATCCGTGCTGAAGAAAGAGGGCTACGCAACCGGACTCGGTGACGAAGGTGGCTTTGCACCTGATTTAGCCAGTAACCGTGCAGCACTCGAATTAATCGTCACGGCAATTGACAGCACGGGCATGGCGGTTGGCACCGATATTGCTCTGGCTCTAGATGTTGCATCGACAGAGTTTTATGCCAATGGTTCCTATACCTTTGAAGGAGCGGAACGTTCATCTGAATGGATGACCGGCTACTACGAATCCCTGTTGGCGGATTTCCCGCTAGTGTCCATTGAAGATGCCCTAGCTGAAGACGATTGGGCTGGCTGGATTCACGCCACCGATGCCGTAGGTGATCGCGTGCAGTTAGTGGGCGACGACCTTTTTGTGACTAACCCAGAACGACTGGCCCGCGGGATCGCTGAAGGCGCCGCCAACGCTCTCTTGGTCAAGGTGAATCAGATCGGATCGCTGACCGAGACTCTCGATGCCGTGGCCCTTGCCACCCGTAATGGTTACTCGTCCATGATGTCGCACCGGTCCGGGGAAACAGAAGATACAACCATTGCTGACCTCGCCGTGGCGGCGAATTGCGGTCAGATCAAGACGGGTGCTCCGGCTCGCAGCGAACGCGTGGCCAAATACAACCAGCTGCTGCGCATTGAAGAGGAACTGGCCGATTCCGCCCGCTATGCCGGTCGAAGCGCCTTCCCGCGCTTTGGCGGCGGTGCCTAAAGGATTTTTGTCACCGCGCGTGTGACTATTGAGCCATGGCAACTGAACTTCCCCCGAGTGCACCGCCCGACGCGGTCAAGGACCAGAAGTTCAGTGCTGCCGCCGCACGTTCATTAACCGGGCGAGCATTGGCGTTGTTGATCACCTTCGCCGTGGTGGGGGTCATGCTGGCGGTCCCGGTGCGCAATTGGTTCGGGCAACGTGCCGAAATCGCTGAACTGCAAGCACAAATCTTGGTCACTCGCGAACGGGTTGAGGAACTCCAGTTAGAAAAAACCCGGTGGCAGGACCCCGCGTTCGTGGCCGCTGAAGCGCGACGGCGCCTGCAGTTTGTCATGCCGGGTGAGATTGGCTATATCGCCTTGGGTGCCGACGGCCGACC
>JAIOWY010000026.1:0-15542 GCA_021741845.1 Candidatus Nanopelagicales bacterium | reverse complement strand
GCATCATTCACCAGCAAGGTGGCATTCCTCGGGTTGACCTTTGACGACGTTCTCCTGTTGCCCGGTGAATCCAATGTGGTGCCCAGTGAAGTGGATACCACCGCCCAGGTCACCACCAATATTTCCATCAAGATGCCGCTCGTCTCCAGCGCCATGGACACGGTGACCGAGAGTCGCATGGCCATTGCCATGGCGCGTCAAGGTGGAGTGGGTGTGTTGCACCGTAATTTGCCGATTGAAGCACAAGCGGCGCAGGTTGACCTGGTCAAACGCAGTGAAGCGGGAATGGTGAACGATCCCATTACCTGTTCACCTGATGACACTTTGGCAGATGTCGATCGTTTATGCGGTCGGTACCGGATCAGCGGTGTTCCGGTCGTCGACACGGACGGCACATTGCTGGGCATTGTGACAAATCGCGATATGCGCTTTGAAGACAACCCCACCCGTCGAGTCGCTGATGTCATGACACCCATGCCGCTTGTCACGGCACCGGTTGGGGTGGCACCGGACGAGGCGCTCTCCCTGTTGGCATCCCGCAAGGTGGAGAAACTTCCGTTAATTGACGCAGCGGGCAAACTCCGCGGACTCTTCACTGTCAAAGACTTTGTTAAGTCGGACAAGTATCCGTACGCATCCAAGGATAAGTACGGGCGGCTCATTGTCGGAGCAGCGATCGGCGTGGGCGACGACTCTTATAAACGCGCCCTCGCGCTGGTGAGTGCAGGAGTTGATTTCCTGATTGTTGACACAGCCCACGGTCACTCCAAAGCGGTGTTGGACATGGTGGAGCGACTGAAAAAAGACACCGATGTTGACATTGTTGGTGGAAATATCGCCACGCAGGAGGCAGCCCAGGCGTTGATCAATGCGGGCGCTGACGGCATCAAGGTCGGTGTTGGTCCGGGTTCCATTTGCACCACGCGGGTTGTTGCCGGCGTCGGCGTTCCGCAAATTACCGCCATTGAGCAAGCCGCATCTGTTGCACGAGCTGCCGGCATTCCGGTGATCGCTGACGGTGGAATTCAGTACAGCGGGGATATTGCTAAGGCCATGGTGGCTGGTGCCGACACGGTGATGTTGGGATCCCTGCTCGCCGGTTGTGAAGAAGCTCCTGGAGATGTTGTCTTTGTCAACGGAAAGCAGTTCAAGTCCTATCGCGGTATGGGTTCCTTAGGCGCCATGCAGTCCCGCGGAGAAGCCCGGTCCTACAGCAAGGATCGGTATTTCCAAGACGATGTCCTCAGTGACGACAAACTCGTCCCGGAAGGTATTGAAGGAATGGTGGCGTATCGCGGACCGTTGTCGGCCGTGGCGCATCAGCTCGTGGGTGGATTACGGGCCGCCATGGGTTATGCAGGTGCGTCCACCATGCCTGAACTCCATGGTCGTGGGCGCCTGGTCCAGATCACTGCCGCCGGCCTACGTGAGAGTCATCCGCACGATATTCAGATGACCCTCGAAGCACCTAACTATTCAGGACGGTAATTGTGGTTGATGTAGTTATTGGCGGATCCAAACAAGGTCGCCGCGGATACTCCTTTGATGAAGTGGCTATTGCTCCGCATCGCCGCACCCGCGATGCCTCAGAAGTTTCCACGAATTGGGCGATCGACGCCTACAAGTTCGACACTCCTTTTATTGCGGCCCCCATGGATTCGGTGGTCTCGCCCGAGAGTGCCCAATCCATTGCTCGCAATGGCGCACTAGCGGTACTCAATATTGAGGGACTGTGGACTCGTTACCAAGACCCCACCCTGTTCCTGCGAGAGATCTCCCAATCGAGCCAAGATCAAGCGACCCAACTTCTGCAGAAACTCTATTCTGAGAAACACATTGACCACGCTTTGATCACCGAGCGGATCAGCCAACTGAAGCAATCAGGAATCACCGTGGCTGTTGCGGTATCACCGCAGGGGACCGCTGAATTGGCACCCATTGCGGCGGCGGCGGGTGCTGAGATCATGGTTATTCGTGGCACCACCGTGTCGGCCGAACATGTATCCGTGAACGGTGAAGCACTAAATCTGAAAAGCTATATTCACGATCTGGATATTCCCGTCATTGTGGGTGGTTGTGCCACCGCACAAGCGGCGTTACACCTGATGCGCACCGGCGCGGCCGGCGTACTCGTTGGTTTCGGGGGAGGGTCCAGTCACACGACCGCGGAGGTGCTCGGCGTTCGCGTCCCCATGGCCACGGCCATCGCTGATGTCGCCGCTGCTCGCCGCGACTACCTCGATGAATCCGGCGGTCGCTATGTCCACGTGATCGCTGACGGGGCCATGGGCACCAGCGGTGACATTGTTAAAGCATTTGCCTGCGGTGCGGACGCCGCCATGATCGGGTCGGTTCTGGCGCGGGCGACCGATGCACCCGGTGGTGGCACTCACTGGGGTTCAGAGGCCTGGCATCCCAACCTGCCCCGTGGTGAACGGCACACCATGGATCAGGTGGGCACCATTGATCAAATTCTCAACGGACCGGCAACCCGCGGTGACGGCACCATGAACCTCGTTGGTGCATTACGCAAAGCCATGGCGACCACGGGTTACAGCGAACTCAAGGAATTCCAACGCGTTGAAATGATCATTACCGAGTCATGATTCTCGCGCAGAAGCACTACTGGGATGGAGCGCGTGCACGAGCCACGGCGACCAGCGGTACTGCATTCACCGTGCGCTCGCCATTCGGTCCGGAGTTGTACGAGCTCGAGTACTCCACTGCCGCTGACGTCAACCACGCGGTAAACCAGGCGCGCCAAGCGCAGACTCAGTGGGCTGCATTGTCACTGAGGTCGCGTGCGCGAATCTTTCTGCGGTTTCATGATCAACTTCTGAAAAATCGTGACGAGATTTTGGATCTGATCCAGTGGGAAACGGGTAAGCCTCGCAAGGATGCGAATGAGGAATTACTAGATGTTGCACTGAATGCCCGGTATTACGCCAGGCATCTGGGGGTGTTGAGAGAACGCCGGCACATGGGCGCATTCCCGGGGTTGATCACCGCGATTGAACGACATGTCCCCTTGGGTGTTGTGGGCATTATTTCCCCGTGGAATTACCCCTTGACCCTGTCGGTCAGTGACGCAATCCCGGCGCTGTTGGCCGGCAATGGCGTTGTGATCAAACCCGATCCGCTGACGTCACTGACCGCGCTGTATGTATCTGACCTGTTGATCCAATCGGGGTTGCCCCAAGGATTATTTGGCATTGTGATCGGTGACGGTCGTGACCTGGGTACACCCCTGATCAATGACATTGATTTTCTCATGTTCACCGGTTCAACGGCCGTGGGTCGCATTGTTGCGGCGCAATGTGGTGAACGGCTAATTGGCGCGTCCCTGGAACTGGGCGGTAAGAATGCCATGATCATTCGCGCTGATGCTGACATCAATAAAGCAGCAGAGATTGCCACCCGTGCCTGTTTTGGAAATACCGGCCAGCTGTGTATTTCGATCGAGCGCCTGTATGTGCATGAGAGCATCAAAGATTCCTTCTTGGCAGAATTCGTACGGCGCACTCAGTCCATGGTGGCTGGGACAACCATTGGCTGGGGGAGTGATTACGGGCCCTTGATCAGTGCCCAGCACGCTGCCAATGTGCTCTCCTTTATTTCCGATGCCCAGGACAAGGGCGCCACCGTCCACACGGGTGGTCACCTGGTGGATGTATCCACGATTGCACCGACAATCCTCACGGGCGTCAGTGATTCCATGCGTGTGTGCCGCAGTGAAACCTTTGGACCGGTTGTCGCGGTGGAATCATTTACCACCGACCAGGAGGCGATTGATGCGGCAAATGACTCGACATTTGGGCTCAATGCGAGTGTGATTTCCCGGAATAGAAAAGCTGCTGTAGCCATGGCGCGACACCTTCGGGCGGGAACGGTCAACATCAACGAGGGATACGCGACTGCCTGGTCAACCATGTCAGCGCCCATGGGTGGATTCGGCGACTCAGGTCTGGGACGCCGGCACGGATTGGACGGGATCCTGCAGTACACCGAAGGCCAAAACATTGCCATCCAACGAGCACTGGGATTTGGTCCACCATTCGGGCTGACCGATCGCAGCTGGGGTGAATTACTCACCACATCACTGGGTGTCATGAAAAAAATCGGATGGCGCTAAGAAGCGCCAGCCGATCGTGAGTAATTGGTGTTACGACAGACCAGCCGCCTGAGCAACTGCCCGCGCGGTCAGTACCCGTGCGAGGTGGAGTCGGAAATCAACATCGGCGTCGTCGTCAGCAAACGGCTCGAGGCCGTCTGAAGCGTGCGCTGCCGCTGCCTCAATGTCCGCCAAGGAACTGGCACCAATGAGTGCCTGCTCGACACTTGTGGCGCGTGCCGGCGTGCCACCAACATTGGTTAAACCAATGCGGGCTTCGGCGATCTTGCCGCCATCCATGCGTACCGCGGCGGCGACTCCGACAATGCTCCATGCCTGCGCGGTGCGATTGAACTTTTCGTAGTGGGTTCCCCAGCCATCAAGTTTGGGGAAGGCCACGCTCACCAGGATTTCGTCAGGCCCGACCGCGGTTTCGAAGGGTCCGACAAAGAAGTCCGATGCCCCCACCGTGCGGCGACCACCCGGTCCGGCAATGCTGAATTCGGCATCCAAGGCCAGCGCGACCGGAGGTTGATCCGCCCGTGGGTCAGCGTGGGCCAATGCGCCACCCACGGTGCCACGGTGGCGAATCTGGGGATCCGCCACGGATGCGGTCGCTTGGGCGAGGAGGGCAACGCTCTGATTCACCATCGGGTTCTTCATAACGTCGTAGTGCGTGGTTCCGGCACCGATCACAATCTTGCCGCCGTCCTCACACACCCCCTTGAGTTCGTCGATACTGGAGCAATCGACGACCACGGAGGGCGCGTTCAACCGCAGACGGAGCACCGGAAGGAGTGATTGACCTCCACCCATGATCTTGGCGTCTTCGCCACCGGCTGCGAGGGCCGCCAGGGCATCGTCCACCGTGGTTGCTTTCATGTAGTCAAAGGCGACGGGAATCATTATTTGCCTCCTTGTGCAGCTTGGATGGTTTTCCAGACGGTCATGGGTGTTGCCGGCATGGGAACATCGGTGACTCCCATGGGTCGCAGTGCATCGACAATCCCGTTAATGATTGCGGGAGTCGAAGCAATGGCGCCTGCCTCACCCACACCCTTGGTGCCGAGTGGGTTGGTGGACGAGGGCGTGCACGTGGTGTCGGTGGTGAAGGACGGAAGATCCGGTGCACCGGGAACCAGGTACGTGGACAGGTTCGCATTGAGCGGCTGGCCATCTTCGTCGTAGAAGGCGCCTTCGTACAGCGCCTGCCCAATACCTTGGGCGAGACCGCCGTGTACTTGGCCTTCCACGATCATGGGGTTGACCTGAATACCGACATCGTCCACGCAGACGTACTTGCGCAAGGTGGCTTTACCCGTTTGGGTGTCGACCTCCATGGCTGCCAGGTGGGTGCCATGCGGGTAGGAGAAGTCCTCCGGGTCAATGGTGGCTTCGGCGGAGAGAGTGGGTTCGACACCGTCCGGCAGATTGTGCGCGGTGAACGCTTCAAAGGCGACCGCACCCAGCGGTTGCGCCTTCTCCGGATCACCCTTGACCTGGAATACGCCGTTGACGTAGTCGAGGTCACTTGCACTGCACTCCAGCTGGTGGGCAGCAATGATGCGGGCTTTTTCCACCAGACGCTCACTGGCCGCCTTGATGGCCTGGCCACCGACTGCGAGGGAACGTGACCCGTAGGTATCCATGCCATAAGGCGCACGGCCGGTGTCACTGTGAACCACCTCAATGTCCTCGACGGGAACACCGAGGATGCTGGAGGCGATTTGGCTCCACGCGGTTTCATGTCCTTGACCGTGTGGTGAGGTTCCCGTGATCACTTCCACCTTGCCGGTGGGCAGAACACGAACCGTGCAGTGTTCCCAACCGCCCGCAACGTACTTCAGTGCCCCGAGTGTGCGCGATGGTGCCAGACCGCACATTTCCGTGAAGGTGGAAATTCCGATACCCAATTGCACCGGATCACCGGACTCACGGCGTTGCTTTTGCTCGGCACGCAGACCGTCGTAGTCAAAGAGCTCCAATGCACGGGCAGTGGCCAACTCGTAATTACCGGTGTCATAGGTCAACCCGGCAATGGTGGTGTATGGGAATTCCTCATGCTTGATCCAGTTCTTTTTGCGCAATTCCATGGGCTCCATGCCCAATTCAGCGGCGAGTTCATCCATGATCCGCTCAATGGCGTAGGTGGATTCAGGGCGACCAGCACCGCGATACGCGTCCGTTGGTGTGGTGTTGGTGAATACGCCGGTGCACTTGAAATCGTAGGCACCCATCTTGTAAATACCCGGGTACATGAACATTCCGAGCAGGGGAACGCCTGGGGTAATGATCTGCAGATACGCACCCATATTGGCAATCAGGTCAACCTTGAGTCCGACCAATGTTCCGTCCGACTTGGCGGCAATCTCAATGTCCTGGATTTGATCCCGACCGTGGTGGGTGGCGACCATGTCCTCGCTGCGCGTCTCGGTCCATTTCACCGGCCGACCGAGTTTACGAGCGAGTTGGGTTACCAGGATCTCCTCGCGGTAGCACTGCAACTTGCCACCGAAGCCGCCACCAACGTCTGGTGCAACCACGCGCAGGTTGTTCTCGGGAACACCGGTGACAAGTGCCAGCAGCAAACGCAGAATGTGTGGAACCTGGGTGGAGGACCACAGGGTTATTTCCTCTGACATTCCCATGGGAGCAGCAACAACACTGCGCGGTTCCATGAAGGCGGGAATGAGTCGTTGGTTGATAAAGCGTCGCTTGACCACGACGTCAGCTTCTTTGACCTTCTCGTCATAACCGCCGCCGAGGTTGTAGACGTAGCAGGTGTTGGTTCCTTTGTCGTCGTGGACATAAGCGGTATCGGGGCTGATCGCTTTCTCCATGTTGACCACAGCATCGAGGGGTTCGTAGTCCACCACGATCGCTTCGAGGGCGTCCACCGCACTCTGGTTGTCGGTAGCGAGGACCACGGCGACACAGTCGCCCACATGGCGTACCTTGCCCTTGGCGAGAGCAGGGAAATCTGGCGCAACCATGTCGTCAGTCACCGGCCACACGCAGGGGACGGAACCGTTCAACTCGCCCAGTTCCTCAGGTCCGTATGCCGCAACGACATTCGGCATAGCGAGCGCGCCACTCACGTCCAATTTGGTAATGGTCGCGTGGGCAAAAGGGCTGCGCAAAATCGCCATGTGCACGGTGCCAGGTAATTGAATGTTGTCTGTCCAGTTGGTCTGCCCATGCAGTAAGCGGGCGTCTTCCTTGCGCTTGATGGGGCGACCGAGTGCTGTCGAGACATCTACTACGTCAGTCATTACTTGCTTCCTTCCTCCATGAGTTCGGCAGCGCGCTTCACGCTCTTGACAATGTTGTGATAGCCGGTACACCGGCAGAGGTTGCCTTCGAGGCCTTCGCGAATCTCTTCTTCGCTGGGTGCCGGATTTTCGTTGAGGAGGTCAATGGAGCTCATGACCATGCCGGGTGTGCAGTAGCCGCACTGCAGTCCGTGACATTCCTTGAACGCCGACTGCACGGGGTGCCACTCGTTTCCATCCGAGACACCTTGGATTGTGGTGATGGTGGCGCCATCAGCTTGAACGGCCAACATGCTGCAGGACTTCACGCTGCGGCCATTGACAAGGACCGTGCAGGCGCCGCAGTTGGAGGTATCGCACCCCACAACGGTGCCCACTCGACCGAGGTCACTGCGTAGGAAGTGAACCAGTAGGGTTCGTGGTTCCACGGATTTGTGGTAGGTGGTGCCGTCCACTGTGACGGTGATGTCGTGCATGGTGCCCCTTTCGCCCGGGTGGCCCTCCGGCGTGAGTGCCACTGGTATGTCGGAAATGCAGTTGTGAGAGATGGACGTGTTTGACATTTCTTAGATGAAGTGGACTGTAGAACGCTCGAGGGACTCTGTGTGTGGCTTTGTGAAAATTTCCTGTGCTATTTACCTGGGAGATGGGGGAAATCGGGGAGTCCACTAGGGTTTTTAGGTGGCCACCGACGTTTCACCGCACTTTGTGCGGGCGGCGATCTCTGCGGCCCTGTTCTTTCTCCCGCTCGGTGTACTCGCCTTGATCTTCAGTGTGCAGTGCCAGAACGCTCTCCGGGCTGGGGAGCAGAGTGCCGCAACGCGCGCTGCTATCCGCTCCCGCCGGTTCTCACTCGCCGCCTTCGTGGTCGGCGGCGCCATCTATGTTCTTCTGCTGGCCGCGTTCCTCCTGCTCGGCGCCTTTAGTTCATGATCCTTCAGTTCGTGATCACAGGTTTACCCACCGTGGCCGCTCGCTAGGCTGGGGTAGTGGCGAATCACAATCCAGCCGGACCTGTTCTCGTTGTTGATTTCGGTGCCCAGTACGCCCAGTTGATTGCCCGCCGAGTTCGCGAAGCCCATGTGTATTCGGAGATCGTTCCCCATTCTGTGACAGCGGAGCAGGTGCTCGCCAAGAACCCGTCGGCGATTATTTTCAGTGGTGGTCCCTCGAGCGTCTATGCCCCGGAGGCTCCGCAGTTCGATACCTCGATCCTCGACCTGGGGATTCCCGTTTTTGGGATTTGCTATGGATTCCAACTGATGGCCCAAGCTTTGGGTGGGGAGGTGGACCGCACGGGAACCAGCGAGTACGGCCGTACCCACCTGCGCGTTCAGCCCTCCACCATTTTTGCCGGCGTCCCGGATGAGGTGTCGGTGTGGATGTCCCACGGCGATGCGGTCACTCGCGCGCCGGAGCGTTTCCAGGTGTGCGCCGACAGTGCCGGCGCCCCCGTCGCGGCCTTTGAGCACCGTGAATCGCGCATGGCGGGGGTGCAATTCCACCCGGAGGTGTTGCACTCCGAGCACGGTCAGCGCGTTCTCGTTAACTTCCTCACCGCTATCGCTGGGTGTGAACCGAACTGGACCATGTCCAATGTCATTGACGAGCAAGTAGCGGCAATTGCCCAAACGGTGGGCACGTCACGCGTGATTTGCGGGCTCTCCGGTGGCGTTGATTCCGCCGTGGCGGCCGCCTTGGTGCACAAAGCGGTGGGCGATCAGTTGACCTGTGTGTTTGTTGACCACGGATTACTGCGCGCGGGTGAGGCGGAGCAGGTGGAAACGGATTATGTTGCCGCCACCGGTATCCGCTTGGTGGTTGTTGACGCCCGCGAGCGGTTCCTTGCCGCCTTGGCGGGTGTTAGTGATCCGGAAACGAAACGAAAAATTATTGGACGCGAGTTCATTCGCGTCTTTGAAGACGCTGCGGCGCAGGTCGTTGCTGACGCTGGTGCCCACGGTGACACGGTGGAATTCCTGGTGCAAGGGACCTTGTATCCCGACGTAGTGGAATCCGGTGGCGGAGCTGGAACAGCGAATATCAAGAGCCATCACAATGTCGGTGGACTGCCTGAAGATCTGGAGTTCACTCTGATCGAGCCGCTGCGAACTTTGTTCAAAGACGAAGTACGCCAGGTGGGTTTGGATTTGGGTCTGCCCCAGGAGATCGTCTGGCGGCATCCATTCCCCGGTCCCGGATTAGCGATTCGCATTATTGGCGCGGTCGATGAACCTCGACTGGACATTTTGCGCCGTGCCGACTTGATTGCGCGCCAGGAGTTGACCGCAGCGGGGTTAGATCGTGACGTGTGGCAATTCCCCGTGGTGTTATTGGCTGACGTACGCAGTGTTGGTGTACAAGGCGACGGCCGTACCTACGGCCATCCCATTGTTTTGCGCCCCGTGTCCAGCGAAGACGCCATGACCGCTGACTGGTCACGGTTGCCTTATGACCTGATAGCCACCATTTCCAATCGAATTACTAACGAGGTGCCCGAGGTGAATCGTGTGACACTCGATGTCACGAGCAAGCCGCCGGGCACAATTGAGTGGGAATAGCGCCACGGTGGGGTAGGTTGCCCATATGGATTTTGTATTCAATCTGATTTTCATTCTGCACTTCATTGGTTTGGCCAGCGTTGTCGGTGGCTTCCTGGTTCAAATGAAGAGCGCGGATAAGGGAGTGAATCCCGCCATGTTGCATGGTGCGCTCACCCAGCTCATCACCGGCGTTCTCATGGTGGGCTTGATTGAAAGTGGCGCATACACCGGCAGCGGTGACCTCGACATGACCAAGATCAGCGTGAAGCTGGTGATCACCATTGTGATCACGGTGCTCGCCTTTGTTGGCCGCAAGAAGACCCCACCGCAGGTGGGCATGTGGGGGGCAATTGGTGCCCTGTCCATCGCCAATATCTTTATTGCGGTGCTCTGGAGCTAAGGACTGGGCACTTAAGGAATTGTTACCACTTTAAAACTCTCTGCCAGAGTTCCGTCGGGTAATCCACCGTCGGCAGCGCTCGTGGTCATCCACATGCGAATCCTTCCTTCGAGGTCCTCCATGTGCGCCGTTTGTGAGGCATGTGCACGGAGCGCGGCAAGTTTGTGTGGGAAATAGTTCGTCGCGTCCACGTAATGATTGGGGTCAGGTGAACCCATAACCCATACGTCGTGCACGGACCACGCGTCCAATCCTTCATCAGCGAGTAGTTCGGGGTGGGCGAATGGATTGCGCGCATCGGGGTACACGGCAAAGATCGCGGCTTCACCCGCGGCCATGTGGTCGGGGTGGGAGGACGGAATGCGATGCCAATTGCGCTCGGGGGACTGGATCAGTATTCGGTGCGGCCGCACCTGGCGTATCACGCGGCTGATATCCCGGCGGAGATCCTGGGTGACCTGGAGGTCGCCGTCCTTGTAGCCGAGGAAGTGGATGTCCGTGACCCCGAGGGCCAGGCCGGCATCCCGTTGTTCCTGACGGCGGATCCGGGGGATCTCACTGCGGGGAATATCCCGATCCACGCCACCGGCATCTCCGTCGGTGCAAATGCAGTAACTCACCGAGCTACCGGACTCAATCCACCCCCGGACCGTGCCGCCGGCGCCGAAATCGACGTCGTCGGGGTGTGCGGTGACCACGAGCACGCGCTCAGGCTGTGTGTCCATTCTCACCCTATTCCCTCATACGGGGGCGTCTTTTCCCCATAAATCTGAATTACATTCGTGTGACTAGTCGTGTGGAGTAGTCACATGCGTCACTTTCGTGTCAGAGTAGCCTCGTGCTTCCCCACAGTACAGGGCAATTCGCCCTGCCCAGCTCCCGCCTGCGATCGCGCAGATTACGGGGAACGGTTGTGGTCGGCACCCTCGGGGCATTGATCCTGTCGACCGTGGCCCTGGGCTCCTCCCCGATAGCCGCCGGTAATGACAGTGGCTGGGTATCCACCTCGTGGACCGGGGTGCGTGCTGGAGCACCGGAACCCGGTGTCGGACTACCCGCGGCGGCAACTCCCCCCGGTGCACCGGTCGCCCTGCCGCCCGAGATGGACATAGCGCCGGAGTATGAAGGTCAGTCCCAGTGTGATCCCACACCGAAACCCGGTACCCAGAAACTCGCTGACTTTATTAAGAGTGTCTACGGGCAGCAGGAAACCGTATGGATTCCGCGCGGGTGCGATGTGGGCGGCCAGAGTGAGCACAAGGAGGGGCGCGCCGTTGACTGGATGGTGGACGTCCGCGACGCCCAGGATCGTGCCAATGCGGAGTCGTTCCTGAACTGGTTACTCGGACCCGATCAATTCGGAGTGGAGTACGGCAACGCTATTCGTCTCGGCATTATGTATATCGGGTGGAATGACCGAATCTGGCGTGGCTATGACATTGCCCGCGGATGGACCGAACTCAAAGGTTGCTTTGGTAAGCCCGACAAAGGGTCAGACAACTATTGCCACCGCAACCACATTCACATCTCCCAAACCTGGGACGGCGCGACCGGGAGAACGTCTTTCTGGGATGGCACACCCATGAACTCCCCGTACTGTCCCCGCGATAAATCATCTGCCGGGGCCGCACCGGCAACGCGCACAGCCGGTGTCGTGGGTATCGGTCAATTCCGGGTACTGGGCACGCGCAGTGGCAAGGGGATCAAGCAGCCATGTCGTTTGCAACAGGACCGCTGGAAAGGCGACAGTAGAAGACTCTTTGCCAAGGTGACCGGTCAAGGCGGTGTGCCGGAAACTGGCGTCGCCGCTGTGCTGGTCCGAGTGTCCGCGTTGGGGAATAACGCACCCACCACCATTCGAGCGTGGTCACCGGGCGCCAGTTCCAGTGTGCCGGTTGTGAAGGCACCCATGAATTCAGACTCCAGTGGCGACGCCATTGTGCCGGTCGCCCAAAACGGGACGATCGCGATTGCAACGATTGCTGGCGCCACCGATATCACTGTGGACGTGCTGGGGTACTACTCCGATGGTGGTGAAGTAGAAAACAAGGCCGAGGTGGTCAGTGACACTCTCGTGGCACCACTCACTGAATTTGCTCCGGCGGCGCCCGCGCCGGCACCGGAGCCGGCACCAGCACCGGCAGCACCTGCCGAGCCTGCCCCCAACCCGGAGGGTGACCGATTTGTGGGCGTGGGGTCGGAGTTGGCTTATGAATCCGCTACCCAGGGTGCGATTCAACCGGGTGAAGTTCGCACCGTCACCCTGTCCGGCCTGCCGGCCGAAGCCACCGCTGCCTTGGTGACGTTGACAACAAGTGAGTCCACCACAAAAGGCAAGTTGCGCATTGGTCAAATCGGGGAGAAGTCCAACGCCGCGAAAGTGAAGGTGCGCAAAAACGCCACCCGCACGTCAATTTTGGTGGTGCCCGTGTCGGCCGGAACCGTGCAAATAGCGGCATCGAAAAAACCCACCCTCCAGGTGAAAGTGGAGATCCTGGGGTACCAGGTGGGCGCTGATCCGCTGAAAGCACGAGGCATGTCCGCGGCTCGACTGATCAAGACCAAGCTGGATGCAACGCAGGTCAAGGTGGTGAAAACAACCGGGATTGGTTCGGTGCCCAAGAAAAAGAAAAAGGTTGCTGGCGTGATTTTGCGCATCACCACGAAAGGCAAGGGCACTGAAGGTCGGGTGGCTGCCTATGCGGTCGGCGGTGTTGACCGCGGAACTCGTTCAGCGTACGTCGGTGCTGATGGGAAAAACGTGTCCATTGTCGTAGCCGAAGTGGGGGATAAAGGCCTCATTGCACTGGCATCGAGTGTGCCCACCAAGGCGACCGTGCAGGTGATTGGGTACATCCGCCGATAGTCAGTGTCGACACCTAGACTGCCATGGTGTTTGAAACGCCGACAGCCTCGCTTTTCGATAGCAATCGCCTCGAGGAGTTGGTGACCGATCTCAATCCGGCTCAGCGTGAAGCGGTAGAACATCGGGGAACTCCGTTACTGATCGTGGCCGGAGCTGGCTCGGGTAAAACCCGCGTACTGACCCGGCGTATTGCACATCTGTTGGCATCTGGAGCGGCGCACCCCGGTGAAATTCTGGCCATCACATTCACCAACAAGGCAGCGGCCGAGATGCGGGAACGAGTTGCGGAGATTGTCGGACCTCAAGCCCGCACCATGTGGGTTTCGACTTTTCACAGTGCCTGTGTTCGACTGTTGCGCGCTGAATCGCATCGCCTTGGTATCAAAAGCACATTCACTATTTATGACACGGCTGATTCACTGCGCCTGATCACCTTAATTTTGCGGGATCTCAACATTGACGCCAAGGCAACCCGCCCCCGCACCATTCTGAGTCGGATTTCCTCGGCCAAGAATGAATTGCAGGACCAGGAGGCATTTGCCGCAGCCGCTGAAAGTGACCTGGACAAGATTGTCGCCGAGATCTATCGGGAGTATCAATCTCGATTAACCCTGGCGAATGCATTCGATTTCGATGACCTGATCGGCACAACCGTGGCCTTATTGCAGTTATTCCCCGAGGTGGCTGATCATTACCGCCGACGCTTCCGACACATCCTGGTGGACGAATACCAGGACACCAACCACGCCCAGTACATGCTGATCAAAGAGCTGGTCGGCGTGGAGGGCGGAGCCGTGCCTGTCGGGGAGTTGTGTGTTGTCGGGGATGCTGATCAGTCCATCTACGCATTCCGGGGTGCCAGTATCCGCAACATTGAAGAGTTTGAGCGCGACTATCCCACGGCCCGCACCATTTTATTGGAGCAGAATTACCGCTCGACCCAAACAATCCTGACCGCGGCTAATGCGGTGATTGCTCAAAACGCGTCGCGCCGAGCCAAGAACCTCTGGACCGACGCAGGGGACGGCGACCAGATCGCTGTCTATGTTGGCGATGACGAACACGACGAAGCCTCGTTCATTGCCCGTGAAATTGATCGATTAGCGGACGAGAAAATTTCACGTCCCGGTGACACCGCGATCTTTTATCGCACCAATGCTCAGTCCCGGGCCGTGGAGGACGTGTTTATACGCACCGGCATGCCGTACAAGGTTGTCGGCGGCGTTCGGTTTTATGAACGCAAGGAGGTGCGGGACGTCCTGGCGTATCTCCGCGCGATTGTGAACCCGGCAGATGAAATATCCATGCGCCGAATCCTCAACACACCCAAACGCGGAATAGGTGAACGCGCTGAAGCCATGGTGGGTGCATTTGCCGAACGAGAGCGCATCTCGTTTTTTGACGCCTTGGTTCGCGCAGAGGAAGCGCCGGGAATTGCCACACGGTCACTAACGTCGATTAATGCCTTTGTCCATCTCATGCGGGAACTCCAAACATTGAACGAATCTGGTTCGGCTCCGGCGGTCATGGTGCAGGCGGTCGTGGAGCACAGCGGCATGCTGGCCGAATTGCGCAAGTCCATTGACCTGCAGGACGAGGGCCGCATTGAGAACTTGGCTGAACTGGAGTCGGTGGCCGCGGGATACACGGCGGACAATCCAGAGGGAACCCTGCTCGATTTCCTGGAGCAGGTCTCGTTGGTCGCTGATGCAGACGACATACCTGAGGGAGAGGACCACGGTGGTGTTGTCACGCTCATGACATTGCACACCGCCAAAGGTTTGGAATTCCCCACGGTATTCCTCACCGGTTTGGAGGAGGGGGTTTTCCCGCACGCCCGTTCATTCTCTGATTCCAAGGAGCTGGAAGAGGAACGCCGGCTGGCTTATGTGGGCATCACTCGGGCCCGCCAGCGGCTCTACTTAACCCGGTCCTTGATGCGCTCGGCGTGGGGAGCCCCGTCGTACAACCCGGAGAGTCGTTTCCTCAACGAAATTCCTGAACATGTGCTGCGTTGGGAACGCGAGGCACCCGTGAACTCCATGTTCTCCACTTCGAGTAGTTATTCGTCCTTTGGCTCGGGAGTGCAACGCGGTGGCCGCACGGTCGATTCCCAGGTGGTATCGCTCACCGCGGGAGATCGCGTGACGCACGAGAAATTTGGCTTGGGTACCGTGATCGAAACAGGTGGTGTCGGGGACAAGTCAGATGCCACCATTGATTTTGGTAGCGCTGGAGTCAAACGCCTACTACTGCGGTACGCCCCGGTGGAAAAACTGTAAGCATGGCTGGTTATGCCACGCAGTTTCTCACCGCAATAACCAGTGACCTTCCGCCGCTGGGTGACCCG
>JAIOWY010000025.1:0-15690 GCA_021741845.1 Candidatus Nanopelagicales bacterium | reverse complement strand
CCTGGGTTGGAGCAACCCGCAGCTGACACCGTGGGCTCAACCCTCACCAAGGAACGGGAATCCCACGTCGACGATGGTGATCACGAGCGATTCGCCCATTATGTGCAGAAAGACAAAATCGTGGAGAGCGCCGTCACCGGAGCTCCGGTCAAGGCGCTCTGTGGGAAAAAATGGGTCCCCAATCGGGATCCATCGAAGTTCCCCGTGTGCCCTGAATGTGAGGCAATCCATGCCGGTCTTCCGCGTGGCGGAGACAAGGACAAGAAGTAAATCCAACGAATTCGATGTCGCAACCCCGCGCATCGCTGTAACACGATAGGAATGACATAAAGATGCAACGACATTCATTTCGCCTAGCTGGCGTCGCCGCCATTGCAGCAGCAGGACTGGTGCTCGCAGGGTGCAGTTCCAGTGAGGAAACCGCTACCGAGACCACATCAACTGAAGCAACTGCTTCGGAATCTGCGAGTGAGTCGGCAGCAATTGACGAGTGTGCCCTGGAAAATCTGACCACCATCACCCCCGGTGTGTTAACTGTTGGTACCGACACTCCGGCATATCCGCCGTACTTCTCTGACGACGATCCCACCAACGGCGAAGGCTTCGAATCAGCCGTGGCGTATGCAGTGGCTGACAAGCTTGGATTCATGCCTGCTGATGTTGTCTGGGAAGTTGTTCCGTTCAACACCTCGTATGCACCAGGTGACAAGAACTTCGATTTCGACATTAACCAAATTTCGATTACACCTGAGCGTGCCGAGGTTGTTGACTTCTCAGACGGCTACTACACGGTGAACCAGGCAGTAGTCGCTTTCAATGATTCTCCGATTGCTGGTGCCACAACAATCAGCGAGCTCAAGGACGCCAAACTGGGTGCGCAGGTTGGCACAACGAGCCTTGATTTCGTGACTGAAGTTGTGCAGCCTGTTGCTGAGCCCTATGTGTTCAATGACACCAACGACGCCAAGTCAGCACTGTCCAATGGTCAAATCGATGGCATTGTGGTGGACCTTCCCACCGCCTACTACGTCACAGCGGTGGAATTCGATGACAGCAAGATTGTCGGCCAGTTCGCCGCTCAAGAGGGTGGCGAGGAATTCGGCCTGCTGTTCCAGAAGGGCAACCCCTTGGTTTCCTGTGTCAATAAGGCTCTGGCTGAGTTGAAGGAATCCGGTGAACTCCAGCAGATTCAGGACACCTGGCTCGCTGGCACAACTGCCCCCTACTTCACCGAATAACTCTGTCGTTTCGACATAAGTTACAACTCACGTGAACGTACCTGCTCCTGGCGCAAATGTGGTCTACCAAGACCCACTGCGCCAGGAGCAGTCGCGTAAAAAGGCTCGTCGCGATGCGTTGATCGGGATGGCAAGTCTTATTGGCTTTGCTGTGCTGTCGGTGTTTCTCGTCACGCGGACGTCAGGCTGGGTTGCTGTTCAAGAAACCTTCTTCAATGGCGACCAATTTGTTGAATCATTTCCCACCTTGCTCGAAGCTTTCTGGCTCAACGTTCGCATATTTCTCATTGCCGAACCCATCATTTTGATTGTCGGTTTGCTGGTGGCGTTGGCGCGCACCTTGCGAGCTCCCATATTCCTGCCCTTGCGAGTGATCTCCACACTGTATGTGGATATTTTTCGAGGAGTCCCCACCATTTTGGTTATTTTCCTGCTGGGTTTCGGCATGCCGGCACTGCAGTTGCAGGGTGTGCCCAGTGACGCAATTTTTTGGGGAACCGCTGCATTGATTCTTTCCTATGGCGCTTATGTAGCGGAGGTTTTCCGGGCCGGCATTGGGTCTGTGCACCCGAGTCAGACCATGGCGGCCCGCTCACTGGGCCTGTCCTCCTTCCAGACCAATCGTTATGTGGTGCTACCGCAGGCGGTACGCAATGTCATGCCCCCGTTGTTGAACGATTTCATTTCCCTCCAAAAAGATACGGCGCTCGTTGCGGTCCTGGGTCCGATCGAGGTTTTGCGTCGAGCCCAAATTGATACGTCGTCTAATTTCAATTACACCCCGTATGTTGGCGCGGCGCTTATATTCATTGCGCTGACCATTCCCATGACGCGATTCGCTGACTGGATCCAGAAACGCTCCGCGAAGAAGCGTCAAGCCGGTGGGGTGACGGCATGAGTAGCAACCCATATCTTCACGTTGAGTCCGTGTGGAAGTCTTTTGATAACCATCCGGTTCTGCGCGGTCTGTCCCTCGAGGTGTTGCCGCACACCGCAACAGTGCTCATTGGCGCATCTGGTTCAGGAAAGTCAACATTGCTTCGGTGTATCAACGGATTGGAAACTGTCGATTCCGGCACCATCACTATTGACGGGGGGCTCGAGGTCACGGCCTTTGACACTGATTTAGATGCCGTCCGACGCAAGGTTGGGATTGTTTTTCAGTCGTACAACCTGTTCCCGCACATGAAAGTTATGGAGAACATCACCCTCGGGCCCGTCAAAGTGCTGAAAAAGTCCCGAACCGAAGCCAGGGATGTGGGCATGGAACTCTTGGCTCGATTTGGGTTGGAGTCCAAAGCAGATGATTATCCAGACCGATTGTCTGGCGGGCAGGCGCAGCGGGTTGCCATTGTTCGGGCGCTAGCCATGGAACCGGACATCATGCTCTTTGATGAAATCACCTCTGCCCTCGATCCCATGCTCGTCGGTGAGGTTCTCGACGCTGTTCGCGAGCTGCGCGAGGGTGGACTCACCATTGTCATGGCGACGCACGAGATGAATTTTGCCCGCGATATTGCCGACAACGTGTGCTTCCTCAAAGACGGAATTGTCTGGGAACAGGGGCCCCCCGAAAAACTCTTTGCGCAGCCAGAGCGAGGGGAAACCCAAGCTTTTCTTGCGCGTGTGCTCTAAAGCGTGCCGACAGCGGAGCGTGTCGAAGGTAAATTGTTCGGTTTGCCTCGGTGTGCGCCCTAGTATGTCAGCGTTAGTTCCCCTATCTGGAGGTATACATGTCAAGCCAAATGGATGTTGAAGTCGACAACGACTTCCTCGCGGCCCTTGGTCGCAGTTGGTGGTTATTACTGTTCGGCGGAATCATCAGCTTGGGTGTCGGCATTGCCGCGCTCGTGTGGCCGGCAGTCACGATTGTTGTTGTTGCTATTTTGTTCGCGATTTACCTGCTCGTCTCGGGTGTTTTTGAGATTGTTCGCTCCTTTGCCTCAGGTCTCACCGGGGGAACCCGAGTGCTCCTCCTGATCACCGGTGTTCTGTCCGTGATCCTGGGAATCTTTGCCATTCGTAGCG
The DNA here is from genome assembly GCA_021741845.1 of Candidatus Nanopelagicales bacterium. Classification (GTDB taxonomy): domain Bacteria; phylum Actinomycetota; class Actinomycetes; order S36-B12; family S36-B12; genus UBA4592. The sequence goes on along the minus strand of JAIOWY010000025.1, from coordinate 12,424 downwards.
CAATCAACGCTGCGGAGCTCTTGGCAATCTTTATTGGTATTGCATTCCTGTTCCGCGGTTTCGCTAGCCTTTTCCTTGGCTTTGATGCCAAGACAGGGCGCGGTTGGAATATCTTCTTTGGAATTATCATGTTGATTGGTGGCGTGGTCATTCTGGTACAGCCGGGTATTTCACTGCTCACATTGACGTGGGTCGTTGGTATCTGGCTGATCATTATTGGTATCTACGAAATCATTGCTTCCTTCATGGTGCGTAACCGCACCAAGGCACTGGTCTAGTCGCACCTTTTCTAGCCGTTTGTGAACAGCGCCTTTCCCGTGATGGGGGAGGCGCTGTTCTGTGCCCACTCGACTTCCAAGCACAGTAAAGTTCAGAGTCAGGTGACCAAGGAGTAGGTGGTGTTATGCCAGCTGAAACCTCGCAAACGTTGGACCGGGGAATCCGTGTCCTCGAGGTACTTGCTGAGCGCCCAGAAGGTCTGACGGTCACGGAGTTAGGCCATGCCTTGGGCATTGGCCGGACGGTTGTGTATCGACTTGTGGTCACCTTGGAGAGCCACTCGCTGATTCGCCGCTCACCCGACGGCCGCTGCCGATTGGGATTGGGTGTCCTGTCCTTATCTCGTGTTGTTCAACCCTTGGTGCGTGAAGCTTCCGCGCCCGCACTGCGCATGCTGGCGGAGGCTGTTGGGTGCACCTCTTACCTCATGATTGCTGATTCCAGCGACGGACTCATTGCCGTGGTGTCAGAGCCCAATAGATCTGATGTCCACGTGTCCCTGCGGGTCGGCGCGCGAACTGCACTGGAAGCCAGTGCTGGTGGCCGTGCCATTCTCGCGGCGCGCACTGCCGCCGGACGCCCATTAGATCCACAGTGGGTGGTGACAAGTACGGACGGGGGCATCAATGGAATCGCTGTACCGTTGGGCGGACTCACCGGGCTGGAAGCGAGTGTGGGAATTATCTCCTCGCGTGATCTTTCTGAGTCGGAGTTGGCACCCCGTGTTGCTCGAACCGCTGGAGAAATAAGCAGATTACTCACGTGACACGCCGAACGGGGGTGCGATTTGAGCGTTAGCGCGCTCTGACGCACAATGGGGTGTGCCTTCCCCTTCACGCATTCGTATATTTACTGCTCCCCTGACCTCGACTGCCCTGGCTTTATCTCTCATGGTGGGATTCACCGCAACGCCAGCAGCAGCAAACAATCCACCGGTCAAGATTGTTAGCGGGTGGATTCCTTACTGGATGTCCTCGCAGAAAATCCCGGTGGGAATCACGAACGCGGTGAATAACGCCGACCTGATTTCTGATGTTTCTCCCTTTTGGTATTCAGCGACGGGAACCAGTGGTGGAAACGTCACGGTGGGGTTCAATTCGAATTATGGTTCAGCGGCCAGTAACGCTGCCTGGGCCGTTGCTCAATTGCGCGCCGCTGGAATTCCCGTGCTTCCCGCTATTGCTGATGCTGCACCGGCGAAACGAATGGCGAGCGTGCTCGCGGATCCGGCAAAGCGCTCAGCCCATGTGAATGACATTGTGAATATTGTGCTGTCCAATAATTACGACGGCATTGACTTGGATTACGAAAAGTTCGCGTTCTCCGACGGACGTTCAACATGGGATTCCACTCGACCAAATTGGACCGCGTTTGTCCAGGAATTAGGAAATGCCTTGCATGCTCAGGGCAAGTTGCTGTCGGTCACCATTCCACCTCCGTGCAATACAACAGGAAGTTGTGGAGGCAATAACGGTTACTACGTCTACAACATGGACGGGATTGCGCCATTTGTTGACCTGATTCGCATCATGGCGTACGACTTCAGCTATTCCGTGGCCGGTCCGATTGCCCCGTACAACTGGGTGCGCAGCATTGTGCAGTATTCAGCATCGGTCATGGATCCACAGAAACTGCAGATTGGTGTGCCCACCTACGGTCGTTATTGGACCCAGAAGAAGTCGGGTGGCGCCTACAAGCTCACGGGTACCTGCCCACGCGCTTCGAGTTCGGGAGCAGAGAAAGCCGCCTACAACTCCTTGATTTCGCGTGGATCCATGACAGATGCGGACATACCTGCGTTTATGGCGAGCCAGGGGGGCGCCCCGGTGTGGGACGAGGCGACCAAGGAAAGTTACTTTGAGTATCAGAAGCAGGTCACCTGGACAGATTCCTCCGGCGCGAGCCAAACCTGCACCGCGTCCAAAGTCATGTGGTTTGTTGGCCCAGAGGGGGTGCTCGCTCGCACCCAATTGGTTGGTGAGTTTGGGATCAAAGGTGCGGCGTACTGGACTATTGGTGGCGACAACCCTGAGCAGTGGCCGCTGATCCGGGCTTATGCCCAGTCATTAGCTCCGGCCGTCCCTGAAGTGGTGGTCGCAGCACCGGCGGTTTACGTCACGGGCCAACCTGCCGTGGTCACGACCTCGGGGCAGTTCAATGGCGCCCCCATTGTTGGAGCAAATGCCATTCTTCAGCAACTAGTGAATAAAAACTGGGTGGACATTGTTGGTGGCACAACCGGCCCAGATGGTGCGGTCGGATTGCCCATTGAATTAACAACAGGTGGCACCTTCCGAGTGATTATGGGTGCCACAGCGACGTCACCAGAAGTGGTGTCCGCGGAGTTTGCGATCTCGATTGCTCCGACAGTCTCTGCAAAAGCTAAAACTGCCAAAGTCTCCAAGGGTGGCACGATAAAAATTATCGCTATCGCACGACCAGCCGTGGCCCAGCAGAAAGTGATACTTCAATCTCGGAATAAGAATGGCACGTGGAAGAAGGTGGCCACGGGGAAAGTAAACGCCAAGGGTCGCGTTGTGCTGAAAGCCACGGCTCCTCAAGCGCGGGGAAAGTACCGGTATCGGGTGTTGACTAAGCCAGCCAGCGGAGTACTGGCCGGTGTATCAAATATTGTCAGTGTTCGAGTGAAGTAGGCGCTAGATCGAACCACCGCAAGATATTGAAGTCAGAACTCAGGGCGGTTTCTTCACTGATCAACGTGGGATCGGGAAGTGAGGCAAAGAGTTGTTGGGCAAAGTCAAGGTACTCAGCCAAGGCCGCTTCAGGCGCGGTGTCATGTTCCACCGGATAGGACAGTGAGCCGGTGGAGTCGTAGGCCAACATGGACAGGCGCAAGGGAGGCTCGACGGCACCGTCACGGTGGTGCCAGCGACCTGTGGTGGGATCGAAGCGGTAATCAGGAAGCAATTTCCAGCCGTGCTCGGCAATCAGTTGAACCGCCTGAAGTATGTACAGGAAGACTGTTTCGGAAATAAAGTAATTGAAATTTACGCGCACCCACCCGGGTTTGATTCCTTCACAACCGTGACTGATTTCGCGTTCGTATTCATGTGACGTATCGAGGTCAATACCTAAAAGCCGATGCCCATAGGGCCCGGCGCAGGAGCATCCACCGCGGGATTGAATCCCAAAGAGGTCGTTGAGCACTGCCACAACAAAATTGTGGTGCAGGTACATGCCTCCAGGTTTACGGATCACAAAAGACACAATGCTCAATCGATCAGCGTCGAGATTTCCCAAAATCTGGATGTTGGGATGTGCGCTCCACTCCGATATCGCTCGGTGAACCAATTCCATTTCCCGGGCTCTAATTGTGTCAACGCCCACGGCATTCTTTAGTTGGAAGACCAGGCCGGCGCGGATGGACTCAATAATTGCTGGTGTACCGCCTTCTTCCCTGTGCTCGGGATCACTGAGGTAGAGGTGTTCCTCGGCGTTGACATAAGCGACCGTTCCACCACCAACGATCTCGGGAACAGAGTTCGACAGCAGTTCTTTACGAATTATCAGCACTCCGGGTGTCCCCGGACCGCCAATAAATTTGTGGGGGGACAAGAAAATCGCATCCTTGTAAGCGCTGGGATGGTCACCGCACCGAGGATTCATTTCAATGTCAACATACGGTCCAGCTGCGGCAAAGTCCCAGAAGGCCAGGGCTCCGTACCTGTGCACCAATTGGGTGACGGCGTGGGTGTCCGTCAAAATCCCGGTGACATTACTGGCGGCGCTAAAGGACGCAATACGCAGTGGCCGGTCCCGGTATCGGATTAATTCCTGTTCAAGTTGGTCACAGTCGATTTGACCATTAGCGTCCTCGTGAATTGTCACAATGTCCGCAATAGATTCGCGCCACGGAAGTTCATTGCTGTGATGCTCAAAGGGTCCAATAAAAACTACGGGACGATCCGAAGCCGGAATGTGTTGCGAGAGGTTAAAGCGTCGATCTAGGTCGGCCGGCAGGCGCAGATTCAAAATGCCAATCAACTTATTGATCGCGCCGGTGGAACCCGAGCCGCAGAAAATCACACATGTACTCGAGTCTCCGTTAACGGACTCCTTAATGATTCGCCGAGCATCCTCTCGAAGCCGAGTGGTTTGTAATCCGGTTCCGCTGGATTCTGTGTGGGTGTTGGCATAGCGGGGGAGTACTTCATGACGGATAAAGTCCTCAATAAAGGTGACCCCGCGCCCACTGGCGGTGTAATCGGCGTAGGTGACTCGTCGCGCACCGTAGGGGCTGTACATCAGTTGATTGTCGCCAATCACCGATTCGCGAATACGAGTGAGTATCTCCGGTTCCGGGGATTCGGGCCGTGCCATGTTGGCACTCTAGTTGTTCCCATCTGTTCATGCGACAATTCCGTGGTGACATCCGCACCGACCGAGGTTCTCCCCACGGTGGACTGGGAATTGTCGAGCCAACCTGACACCCCGTGGGTCACCACTGTCTGGGACGACCCCATTAATTTGATGTCCTATGTCACCTATGTATTCATGGACTATTTCAAATACTCCCAGGAGAAGGCAACAACCCTGATGCTCCTCGTGCATCATGAAGGCAAAGCCGTGGTGTCCGCGGGAACGCGGGAAGAAATGGAGCGCGACGTCGCAGCATTGCATGGCTACGGGCTCTGGGCCACTCTGGCCAAGGATCAATAGGCTGATCACTGTGCAGAGGAAGATCCATGGAGATTGACTATTCCGACCACCATCTGCGCGTTTCCATGGAGGACATTGAAGTCCGGATCCTCCAGGACCTAGCCTCCCAACTTCTTGATCTGACGACCCCGGATTCCGCATCGGATTCCCGTGACCCACTCGCGCAATTGGTGGGGATAGACCCGAATGCGACAAAACCCACGGATCCGGTGCTCAATCGTCTCTACCCAGATGCCTACCCGGAGGACCACGAGGCGAGTTTGGAGTTTCGCCGGTTCACGGAACGGTCCCTTCGAGATGCATCAACGGAACGGGCTGCACGCCTGGTGGAGTTGATCTCCCACGACTCTCCGTGGACTCTCACCACAGCACAGTGGAGGGACTTTGTCGGTTTTCTGAATGATCTGCGTTTAGCACTCGGAACCCGCCTGGAGATTTCAGATTCGCTGGAGGTGCAGGAGATCGAGGAGAATGATCCGAATGCACCACTGTTTGACCTCTACGGATGGCTGACCTGGATGCAAGAGACGTTCATTGGAAAGGGCTACTTCCATGAAGATTAATCTTTTTCGAGTTCACGCGCAGGAGCCCGAGGTGTATGACATTGCCGATTCTCAGACCGTGGCGCAGGCATTTGAGCGCGTTGGAGACCCTGAGTTCTCTACTGCGATTCTCGATTCCAGTGGAATTCGTCGATTCGTGAGCGTGTATCTCGGAGTGCCTGGCGAGGGTGTTCGCAACGTCAAACTTGAACAGGGAATGGAAACGGCGATCAAGAAAGGTGAGAATCTCACCGTCTTGATCGCCGATCCGTTCACGCCGTGACGACGTGCCTTAGTTTGTTTGGCGGAACCACATGGTTGCGCGTGCGCTACTGACCAGCAACAAAATGATTGTGCTGAGCAGGATTGTCCACCAGCCATAAGGCAGGTTGAAGATAGCGAAAACAATGTTGATAACCGCCAGCATCTGAATAATGACCTGAGCGGTTGCTGAACCAATGGCCGTCATTTTGATCAGCCACAGGTAGAGCAGGCCGAGAATGAAGGTAATGATTCCGTTGAAGACGAGCCAGCCGCCGCCAATTTCACGGGTCTCACCAAATGGGTCGGTGAAGGTGGGGTTCTCGCCGAAAACAGAAAAGACCAACAAGGTGCCGAGAATCAGGTTGAGAATGGCGGCAACGCCAATCACAATCATGACGAGGGTGACACCAAAGGGGCGTCGTGTTACTCCAGCGCTGGACATCAATTAACTCCTAGGTTTCTGCACTCTCTGTGCGGCTTCAGGCTAGCGCCCCACTACGCGAAATCCGTGGATATTGGGCTTATAGGCTGGCGCCACTATGCAGACACCTCAGCCCAGCGCACCGATTGGAGTTTTTGACTCTGGTTTCGGTGGGTTGACCGTGGCCCGCTCCATTATTGATCTCCTTCCGCACGAGTCCATCCGCTATATCGGTGATACCGCCAGGGGTCCTTATGGTCCACGACCACTCGCGCAGGTGCGGGCTTACTCATTAGAGATCCTGGACTACTTAGTGGAAACCGGTGCCAAGGCGCTCGTTATTGCATGCAACTCCGCTAGTGCTGCAACATTGCGTGATGCGCGTGAGCGCTACTCAATCCCCGTTATTGAAGTGATCCACCCGGCAGCCCGACGGGCAGCTGCGGCGACCCGCAACGGTCATGTAGCAGTGATCGGCACAGAAGCCACCATTAACTCTCAGGCGTATGACGACGCATTTGCTGCGGCACCTGAAGTCACACTGACGTCAGTTGCCTGCCCCCAGTTTGTTGAATTGGTCGAGAGTGGAATCACCACCGGTGATCAAGCACTGAAGGTCGCGCATCAATACCTTGATGCGATTCGCGACTCGAGCGTTGACACGGTTGTTCTGGGGTGCACCCACTACCCCTTGCTGACCGGACCGATCTCCTATGTCCTAGGTCAAGAGGTGACGCTGGTGAGCAGTGCGGAGGAAACGGCCAAGGATCTCTACCGGGTGCTTATGGCACACCATGCGCTCGCACCGGTGGACGCACCAGCGCCAACCTACGAATTCTTGGTCACCGGTGACTCCGCCCCGTTCGCTCGACTCGGGCAACGCTTCCTGGGTCCGGAGCTGGACTCGGTGCAGACCATCACGTTGAAGTGAGGTCGGCGACCGATAACCTCGGTGGCATGACACGTAGTGACGGCAGGCAGGCGGATCAACTCCGCGAAGTTACTTTCCAGCGGGGTTGGCTGGAACAGGCTGAAGGATCCACGTTGGTGTCTTTCGGTCGGACGCGCGTGTTGTGTACCGCCTCGTTCACTGCGGGTGTGCCGCGGTGGCTCACCGGATCAGGTAAAGGCTGGGTGACCGCGGAGTACAGCATGTTGCCTCGTGCGACCAATACGCGTAATCAACGGGAGTCCGTCAAGGGGAAGTTGTCGGGTCGCACCCAGGAAATTAGCCGTTTAATCGGTCGTAGTCTCCGTGCGGCAGTTGACATGGAAAAGCTGGGGGAGAACTCCATTTTGATTGACTGCGATGTCCTGCAGGCTGACGGGGGAACCCGCACGGCGGCTATCACCGGCGCCTACCTCGCTCTCGTTGATTCCATCACCTGGGCCCAGGGTCAAGGATTGGTCCAGGGAAACCCGCTGATTGATTCTGTTGCAGCGATCAGTGTTGGGATTGTGGGTGGTGAGCCACGCTTAGATTTACATTATGACGACGATGTCTCTGCTGACACAGATATGAACGTTGTCATGACGGGGTCGGGTAAATTCATTGAGGTGCAGGGGACAGCCGAGCAGGAAGCATTTGATCGGGACCTGCTCAACCAGTTACTGGATCTTGCATCGCGCGGGTGCGCTGAGCTGACCGACCTCCAGAAGAAAGCGTTGTCGGCATAAACATGATTCCCAGCACGATTGTTATTGCCTCTCACAACCAGAAGAAGGTTGAGGAGATGCGGCGAATCCTCGACCAAGCAGGGTTGAGCATCGAGATCGTGGGCACCGACAGTTTCCCCGATTTAGTAGATGTCGAGGAAACGGGAACTACTTTTGCTGCGAATGCATTGCTCAAGGCCCATTACGTGAGTCGGGAAACGGGCTTGCCAGCGGTGGCGGACGACTCTGGTTTGTGTGTTGATTCGCTCAACGGCATGCCGGGGATCCTGTCGGCTCGGTGGGCGGGTGAGCACGGTAATGACCAAGCGAATCTAGAACTACTCCTCCGGCAGATCTCACATGTTCCACCCAAGCGTCGCGGCGCGTCCTTTGTCTGTGCGGTGGCTTATTGCGAGCCGGGTGGGCGCGAGTTCATTGTCGAAGGGACCATGAACGGCGAAATCATTGATACGCCGCGTGGCAGCAATGGTTTTGGCTACGACCCCATATTTGTGCCCATGGGCCACTCGGTGACCTCCGCGGAGCTCTCGTCCGCCGAGAAAGACGCCATCAGCCACCGGGGCCATGCGCTGAAGGCTTTTGTGCACCAATTACAAGACTGCTAAGTGCGGGAGGCGGGACTTGAACCCGCACGTCCGAAGACACAGGTACCTAAAACCTGCGTGTCTGCCAATTCCACCACTCCCGCGAGAGCGACCCGAGTCTAAGCGGAGCTATCTCCGCCATTCCGTACAGGGTTGACCCGGGTACATGCCTAGCGCGTAGGGTGTTCCCGTGACCACGCACGAGCATTCCCATGATCACTCCGGCGCCCAGAGCCTTGAGGCGATTCAAGCGGAGTTGAACGCAGCGAGGGCGGACTTTGTTTCTTCCCTGACTCAATTGCGCGAGCAGACAACTCCGGCAGCTCTGGCCCAGCGCGGGTTACGGGCCGCTGGGGGTTGGTTCACCGACGAGTTCGGTGGTATCCGACCCGAGCGGGTGGCTATTGCCAGCGCCGTTGTCGTCGGGATTGTGGCTATCAAACTCCTGCGTCGCCGTGGTCGTTAGTTCACTCAACCCCATTTTTGTTGGCGGCACCGGCCGCAGTGGCTCCACCATTGTGGGTCACCTGCTGGATCACCACCCCGAGCTCACCCTCACCCGCCCCATGGAAGTGCGATTCATTACCGGAAACAATGGATTTCTCGATGCCCTCGCGGTGGCACGGACCCCGAAAGGGATGGCGGCTGCGCAACTCGCGGTGGACAGACTGCTCAATCGTTGGTTCTACCGTGCCGAGCATGTTGGTTTGCACACCTCACTGGACAAGGCGGACATGGAACAGTTGAGCACCGAGTACATGGAGCTTTTCCCCGCCGACCCTGACCGTGCTACGCGCACGCTGGTTACATCCATCATGGACCAGGTGGCTCACGGGTGCGGGGCCACCAGGTGGGTGGATACGACTCCGGCTAATGCGCGCAAGGCGGATCGGTTGGAATGGGTTTATCCGGATTCCACCGTGGTAATTGTCACCCGCGATGGCCGCGATGTCGCCGCTTCCTTTGTGCATCAGGATTTCGGTCCGAGTGATCTTTTCGCGGCATTAGATCAATGGGAGCAGCGCACTATTCGAGCCCACAAAGCCACGGAAAGGAGTGCACCTGGTCGAGTCCTCACTATTGAGCTGATCGACTTGGTGCGCAATAACCGACAAGAGACATTGGACCGGCTCCTTGCGCATGTGGGGGTTGCCCCATCGGTGGACTTGACAGAGTGGTTCAACGACACCATGAGCGCCGAGAGTTCCCATGCCGGGCGGTGGCGGCGCGACTTTGATGCCAGCACGGTAGCCGCTATTGACTCCCACTATGCCGAGATATGCGCTCGCTTGGAGAGCCAGGGAATACCTATTCCCGTATCAGGCGAGGAGTAAAGCGCATGAGCGAGCACGCCTATTTCGATGACATTGTGATTGGCGCCGGTCACAATGGATTGGTCGCTGCTGCCTATCTTGCCCGCGCTGGTCGTTCCGTTCTCGTGCTGGAGTCTGCGGATCATGTCGGCGGTGCGGCCATCTCCACCGAAGTATTCCCCGGCGTCGGTGCCCGCATGAGTAAGTACGCCTACCTTGTCTCACTGCTGCCGGAAAAGATCCGTGCCGACCTCGGCATGACCCTGACCACCGTCAAACGTGCGGTGTCGAGTTTCACCCCCAATCCGGCTAACCCGGACCAGTCCTTGGCAATTCCGCAGGACAATCCCAGCGAGTTACACAAACGGATCGTGGCGTTCACCGGAAGCGAGGCTGATGCTCAGGCGTGGGTTGATTTTTATCAGCGCACCGAGCGGGTGGCGCGCATTGTTTTCCCCACTCTCACTCAGCCACTGATGTCGCGGGAACAGATGCGAGAGTTAATCGCGAACGAGGACGACTGGCAAGATTTTTTTGTCCGACCACTCGGTGAAGTAATTGAAAAAAGCCTTTCCAATGACACACTGCGTGGAATTATTTTGACCGATGCGCTCATTGGCACATTTGCTGACGCGCACGATCCCAGTCTGCGCCAGAACATTTGTTTTCTGTACCACGTGATAGGTAACGGGGTCGGCACATGGGACGTTCCCGTTGGTGGCATGGGACAGGTCACGGAGCAATTAGCGGATATTGCCCGCACAGCAGGCGCGGTGATTCGCACCGGCGTCACGGTGACGCAACTAGACAGTAGTGACGCGGGTGTTCGCGTGCACGCAGGTGGGCAATCGTGGGCTGCCCAGCATGCGCTCGTTAATGCCACGCCCAGTGTGTTGGCGGAATTGACCGGTGCGCCGGCTCCGGTGATCGACGTCCCCTCGGGTGGCGCACAGATCAAAGTGAACATGCTCTTGACCCGTTTACCGCAGTTGCGCAGTGGCATTGCCTCCGAGGCCTTTAATGGCACCTTCCACATTAATGAGGGGTATGAGCAACTGGCCACTGCTGTTCGTGCGGCACAGTCAGGCGACCTTCCTGACCCTTTGCCTGCGGAAATCTATTGCCACAGTTTGACCGATCCGAGCATTTTGTCCCCTGAGTTGCACCAGGCCGGTGTGCAGACCCTGACGCTGTTTGCCCTGCATACTCCCCACGACCTCTTTGCGCGTGCAGTAAATCCAGTCACCGCAGAGCAAGCCCGAACTGCAGTGGTGTCCAGCCTCAATTCAGTACTAGCGGAACCCATTGAAGAGTGTCTGTACCGCGGCCCGGATGGTCAACCGTGCATTGAAGTGAATACCACGGTGGACATCGAAAATAACCTCCGCATCGCGACGGGCAATATCTTCCACACTCCGCTGGAGTGGCCGTGGGCTCGAACCGAGCAAGAGGTAGGTGCTTGGGGAGTGGAGACGGAGCACCCGAATGTCTATCTGTGTGGAAGTGGCGCATCCCGTGGTGGGGGTGTCAGCGGAATCCCTGGACACAATGCGGCGCAATTAATCCTGAACTTGTAAATACCTATTAGCCAGAAAAGACGGCTCGTTGTTCAGGACGAGGAAGCTGCAAGGGCAGAGGTAAGTTGGCACGTGAGATGCTCGAATTCGTGATCAACCCCTGATGCCGCAACAGCGACATGAAACAAGTCAAGTGCGCGTTCGGTACAAACGTTTGTTTGAGTGCAGCGAAGCGCCAAATCAACGTCTAATGTTGCTTCCGATTGATTTACCCCAACGCTCCATTCGACTAAATCGACATTCTCCTCCGCTAATGTAACAAAACTATCGCTCAGCAACTCCAACGTCGATTGCTCAACCATTGTGACGCCTGTGTGAATGGTGACTACAGCTATCACGGGGTACCTCCTTTCCAGCACGGTTGTCTTTCGAACCACTTGGTGACGTTCAATAGCGTGAAAGCACCAGACGGCGTCAACGGGACAGATCTGGAGTGTATCCCGCGTTGCGATCGACGACCCATCCCTTGTTCTCTATCCGACGCAGTAAAGATTCCCATTCTTTGGTGGTGTGCCTGGGTCGAACTGACCTACCACCGCCGCAGAAAACAAGACTCCCTAGGCCGATTAACTCCAATCGAATTCGAGACCATCATGACAACACGAGCCAACCAGGCTGCGTGACCGAAACTTTCACCTGATCTTGCATCAGACCCTTATTCTCATGCGCGAGCCTTGAGAGCATGTGTTCCGGCCAGTGCACATATCCAAAGCCGATAGACTGTCAGGCACAAAGTTGACGACCACATCATGGTTCCGGCCAGTGCACATATCCAAAGCCGATAGACTTTTCCCGCTTGGGACGGTTTTGTTGCCGCCGTTCCGGCCAGTGCACATATCCAAAGCCGATAGACTTGACGTTGGCTAAGGGTGTCACGATTCCCAGTTCCGGCCAGTGCACATATCCAAAGCCGATAGACTCAAAGACAAATTCAGTCAAGGGGTCAATGAGTTCCGGCCAGTGCACATATCCAAAGCCGATAGACTCGGCAATTGATTGTGACAATGACGGAAAAGGTTCCGGCCAGTGCACATATCCAAAGCCGATAGACTCCTATTTTGAGGACACCGACTACGCCCGACGTTCC
>JAIOWY010000024.1:0-16571 GCA_021741845.1 Candidatus Nanopelagicales bacterium | reverse complement strand
GGAGGTGAGTTGAGCTGCTTGCTGGCGGACATCAGCCACGGAGTTGGTAACGGTTTGTGAGTGATGGGCGAGAGTGGTGAGTAATTCAGACTTGAGCGCTGTCGCCGAGGCAACCCCCGCCGCTTGGTTCTGGGTCACTTGGGCATTCATTCGATCAATGGCATGGGAGAGTGAATTCAGCCCGGATTCCAACTGGGGGAGTTGTGAATCAGTGGCGCGCCCCTTCCCGAGGAAGAAACCCACCACGAGACCCAGGGCGAGAAGAAGCACAGCGAGTAGCGCAGTCATGACGTCCATGAATTCATGGTGACACGGATGACCGACATTCCCCGTACACAACACAGCCCCCTGACCACGTCCCTCGGTAAAAGGAGCGCAATCTAGACTCGCCGGCGTGGGATTAACTCTGGGAATTGTCGGATTGCCAAATGTGGGCAAGTCAACGCTGTTTAATGCACTGACAAAGAACAATGTTTTGGCGGCTAACTACCCCTTTGCCACGATTGAGCCGAACACTGGTGTTGTTGGTGTTCCTGATCCCCGATTAGAAACGTTGGCCGGAATCTTTGGTTCGGAGAAAATCATTCCGGCGAGCGTCATGTTCGTGGATATTGCCGGAATCGTGAAAGGTGCCTCTGAGGGCGCGGGTCTGGGTAATAAGTTCCTTGCCAATATTCGCGAGTCAGATGCCATCTGCCAGGTGCTCCGGGCGTTCACTGACGACGACGTTGTACACGTCGAAGGTCGGGTGTCGCCGAAAGAAGACATGGAGACCATTAATACAGAGTTGATCTTGGCCGACATGCAAACACTCGAAAAAGCGCTACCGCGTCTACAGAAGGAAGTCCGCCTCGACAAGTCCAAGGCTGCAGTGCTGGAAGCTGCCGAAGCAGCGCAGGAAATTTTGAACAGCGGTAAGACACTGTTCAGCGCAGGCTTTGATGCAACACCTATTCGCGAGCTGTTCCTGTTGACCGCAAAGCCTTTTGTATACGTGGTCAATGCGGACGAGAATGAACTGTCAGATGACAACTTTAAAAAGGAAATGCGCGAGCTGGTGGCGCCTGCTGAGGTTGTTTTCCTCGACGCCAAGATCGAATCAGAGTTGGTCGAGTTATCTGACGAGGAAGCACTCGAACTTCTGCAATCTGTTGGTCAAGAGGAATCGGGTTTGCATGCACTCGCGCGCGTTGGCTTCAACACCCTCGGTTTACAGACCTACCTGACAGCAGGACCAAAAGAGGCTCGTGCTTGGACTATTCCCAAAAACGCAACAGCTCCTGAAGCGGCCGGTGTTATTCATACCGATTTCCAAAAGGGTTTCATTAAAGCTGAAGTCGTGTCATTCGATGACCTCGTAGCAGCTGGCTCCATGCAGGAAGCAAAAGCTAAGGGGAAAGTCCGAATTGAGGGCAAGGACTACGTCATGGTGGACGGCGACGTTGTCGAATTCCGTTTCAATGTCTAAGAAGTTATCCACATCCAAGGAGGCACCATGAGCGACCAACCTGCCTACAGCGTTGAACGGGAGATTGATATCCCGGTTGACATTCTCTGGGCCGCGTGGACTGATCCCGAAGCACTCGAAGCGTGGTATCACATGGTGGGACACACGGTGGTTCCAGGATCGGTGCATTCTGATGCGGTTCCTGGTGGTTTGTGGACAGTTGCGATCAATGTCCCAGAGTTGGATTTCGTTGCCTACTTCTACGGTCAGTACACCACGATTGTTGAGAACGCGCGCCTCGAGCACACATTGCATTACACCGAGTCGGCAGACGAATTCGCCGCACGGGATTTCTCCACCGAGAGTCATCAGATTGTCATTGAGTTTGAGTCCCGTGACTTCCGTAGCTGGGTGAAGTTCAGCCAATTCGGTGACCTACCTGAGAAAGATGCAATTCAAGCGCAGGCTGGCATGGAGAGTTATTTCGATTCGCTCGAAACCTACTTAAGCATCTCCTAGTTGGAGTAACCACCAGATCGAATCCTCGTGACGGGATACTTCACGGAAGTTGTTCTTGATCAGAATTCTCTGGCTGGGGACGTTGGATATCAATGTGTCCGCGCACAAGTTGTTTATTCCACGTTGACGGGCAATGTCGATCAGCGCACCCAGTGCTTCAGATCCATATCCGTGCCCTTGCATGGACGGAGCAAGTCCGTAGCCAATTTCCATGGCGGTGAAGTCGGCTGTTGTTTGTTCACCTTTGAAACCAATGCCACCGATAGCCTCACCGGTCGAGCGCAGGCGGATTTGTAAGAGGTGATTCGGCTCACCGGATTCACGAGCGAGGCGTGAAATGAGCACATCTCCTTCAGTCGGATAATCAGCAACCCACAGTGCGTCCTCACGGACACCGTCCGCGATATTCGCTAGTTCAGTGTTTTGATTGGTGAGAATCAGCCGCTGGGAATAGTGAAGGGGTTCCATTACGTGAATCCCTGACGCGCGCCAGGCCTGAATGGCCTGTTCCGTCTGAGTCAGTGCAATAAGTATGTAGTCGGTATCGAATGTGCTGATCACGAAAATTCCCAACCCGGCGTGGGCAATGGGCTGGGAAATGTTGGAGACAATCCCGGTGAGGGAGAACTCCATGGTGCCAGCCACGCGGAAAGCCACCCAGTCGTCCTGGCGCTGGAGGATCCCGGTTGCCGGTGCGCTGTCGGTGGAGCAGACGAGGGAAAGTTCATCTGTTGTGTGAGACAGGGTCCAGAATTCCGCATCCCGCGGGGGTGCAGGAATTGGAGATTGCGGGTCGAGTTTGATCACCGAATAGCGCTCGGCTTGCCGGATCAAGTGCACACCGGACTGTAGCGCCCACGCCCTGCTGACCGACCCGTATGAAGGTCACGGCTGACGCACGCCTAGTCTCAGCTAGTGACTTTTCGCTCCGATTTACGCAATGTTGCCATCATTGCCCACGTTGACCATGGCAAAACCACCCTGGTGGATGCCATGTTGTGGCAGTCCGGTGCATTCCGTGACAATCAGGACGTTAATGAGCGGGTCATGGACTCCATGGACTTGGAGCGGGAAAAAGGAATCACGATCCTCGCTAAAAACACGTCTGTGCGTTACGCGGGCCCGTCTGCACCAGAGGGCATAACCTTCAACATCATTGACACACCGGGTCACGCGGACTTTGGTGGCGAGGTCGAGCGCGGACTGGAAATGGTCGACGGTGTGGTGCTTCTCGTGGATTCATCGGAAGGACCGCTCCCACAGACGCGATTTGTGTTACGCAAAGCTTTAAGTAAGAACCTTCCGGTGGTATTGGTTATTAATAAAGTTGACCGTTCAGATGCACGAATTGCTGATGTTGTTGATGAAGCTTACGAACTTTTCCTCGACCTGGATGCCACCGAAGCACAGATCGAATTCCCGATTGTGTACACCAGTGCCAAGGCGGGGCGTGCTTCCTTAACTCGGCCGGCGGATGGTGAAATGCCGGAAGAAGAAGACCTTGAACCACTGTTTAAAACACTGATTGAAACAATTCCTGCACCCACGTACACCGAAGGTGCTCCACTACAAGCACATGTCACGAACCTAGATGCATCTCCCTATCTGGGTCGGCTAGCGCTGTGTCGCGTGCATCAAGGAACCATCAAAAAGGGCCAGCAGGTGGCGTGGATTCGCCACGACGGCACCGTTGAACGGGCCAAGGTTGTTGAACTGTTGATCACTGAAGCGTTGACTCGTGTCCCGGCAGACAGCGCTGGCCCCGGAGACATTATTGCTGTGGCGGGTATCCCGGAGATCACTATCGGCGACACATTGGCGGATATTGAAAATCCCGTGGCGCTGCCGGTTATTACGGTGGACGAACCTTCTATCTCCATGACGATCGGCATTAACACGTCACCGTTGGCAGGTCGCAGTGGTGGCACAAAGTTGACCGCCAATATGGTCAAGGAACGCCTGTACGCCGAAACAATCGGCAACGTATCTATTCGTGTCCTTCCCACCGAGCGCCCTGATACCTGGGAGGTACAGGGTCGCGGCGAATTGCAGTTGGCAATTTTGGTGGAAATCATGAAACGTGAAGGCTTTGAGCTCACGGTCGGCAAGCCACAGGTTGTGACCAAGACAATCGACGGCAAGTTGCATGAGCCCGTGGAGCGCCTGTCCATCGATATCCCGGAGGACTATCTGGGCGTGGTCACTCAACTCATGGCATTGCGCAAAGGCCGCATGGAGCAAATGATCAACCACGGAACCGGCTGGGTGCGCATGGAGTACTTGGTCCCAGCGCGGGGATTGATTGGCTTCCGCACCGAATTCTTGACCGAAACACGCGGTACAGGCCTGTTGCACCACGTTTTTGACAAGTACGAGCCGTGGTTCGGCGAATTACGCACCCGGCCGACCGGTTCACTGGTGGCCGATCGCACCGGGCCGACCACCGGCTTCGCACTCTCGAACCTGCAGGAGCGGGGAACCATGTTTGTCGGCCCCGGCACCGAGGTCTACGAGGGCATGATCGTGGGGGAGAACTCCCGAGCGGACGACATGGACGTGAACCCCACCAAGGAGAAGAAACTGACCAATATGCGCCAGTCCTCCTCGGATGTCCTGGTGCCGCTCATTCCGCACAAGCAACTCTCCTTGGAGCAGGCGCTGGAGTTCTGCCGCGAGGATGAATGCGTGGAAGTGGCTCCGGCGGCCGTACGGATCCGCAAGGTGTTGTTGGGAGCTGCCGAGCGGCAGCGGGCAGGGCGCAAACCCAAGGGAACATAGCGCGCTGAGTTCACAATCGGATAACAACTTGAGCGCCGAAATCTGGTGGACACCCCGGGGGGTGTACCCTTCAGCGGTTCTTGATGAGTGATTTGGGGGAAATGCCCCCAACCATGTTCAGGGGTCCTGATCAGGGTCGGTATAGAGGAGGTGGTGGGTGGTACTGGACACCGATCGCGCTGAAGACCAGACCTCAGCCGCGCCCGCTGACTTCGCTGGATTGTCCCTACGCGCACTAGCCTGGCGCCGCCTTCGCCGGGATAAAGCCGCCATGGTCGCCATGAGCTTCCTGATCTTTGTGGCGCTGGTGGCGATTTTCACCCCCTGGATTGTCGGCGCCTTGGGGCTTGACCCCTACACATTCGACCAAGCCGCCCTAGATCCTGCTTTGGGTTCTATCCCACGTGGTCCGTGGGGCGGTATCTCCTGGGAGCACCCACTGGGCGTGGAGCCGCTCACCGGCCGAGATATTTTCGCCCGACTGCTCTACGGAGCCCGAGTGTCTCTGTTTATTGCCTCCATGAGCGTTCTGTTCATTGTGATTATTGGCACCACCGTCGGAATCGTCGCTGCCTACAAGGGTGGCTGGCTCGATACCTTGATTGGCCGACTGACCGATCTCATTCTCGCTTTCCCTTTCCTGTTGATTTTGATCGCGTTGAGCCCGGTCCTCACCCAGCGACTTGAGGCGATTGGGTTCAGTCCCGAGTGGGCCCGCTTTGGGTACTTGATCATTGTTTTTGTGGTGTTTGGTTGGCCCTACCTAGCTCGCCTCATTCGGGGTCAGGTGCTCAGTCTGCGTGAACGCGAATTCGTGGAGGCGGCGGTCGCCACCGGTGCACCCACCCGCCGAATCCTGTTCAAGGAGATGCTCCCCAACCTGTGGGCACCGATCATTGTCTACGCGACTATTTCACTGCCCACTTTGATTGCCGCAGAGGCCGTACTGTCTTATCTGGGTGTCGGCATTATTGAGCCCACACCCTCGTGGGGAAAAATGTTGTCGGATTCGGTCCGGTATTTCGTGATCATTCCCTCATACCTATTCATTCCAGGAACCGTGTTGTTCCTGGTCGTGTACTCCTTCAATGTCTTTGGCGACGCCGTGCGCGACGCCCTAGATCCGCGAGGGAGTCGGAACAACTAAATATTTCAATGGCCCCACCCGGGGCTATTGATGGGCGTTGGCTTGGAGTCAACGTCACGTGAAATGGAGGAACAATGAGAAAGAAGTCCATGCGTGGGCTCGGTCTCGTTGCAGTTGCAGCATCCGGAGCACTTGTGCTCGCCGGTTGCGGTGGCGGTGACGAGAACAGTGCTGCTGAAAGCGATGGCGGCACAACTGGTGGCACGATCTACGTGCTCGAGCAGAGTGAGCAAATTCTGCATTTAGACCCACAACGTAACTACACCGGCGTCGACCTGGCATTCATGAGTGGCTACTTGCAGCGCACCCTGACTGCTTATAAGTACGCCGAAGGTCCCGAAGGTGTCACGATCGTTCCCGATATGGCGACCGACTTGGGTACCCCTAATGCCGATGCCACCTCGTGGGCTTTCACCATTCGCGATGGCGTGACATTCGAAGATGGCTCCGAAGTGGGTTGCTCTGACGTCAAGTACGGCGTCTCCCGCACCTTTGCTCAGGACGTCATCACAGACGGCCCGACCTATGCAATCTCGCTGCTGGATATTCCCACCGGCGAAGATGGCTCCTCCGTCTACAAGGGACCATATGTCACGGACGGCAATGACATTGCGGCATTCGATGCTGCAGTGCAGTGCTCCGACGACAACAAGACAATCACGTTCAACCTGTCACGTCCTGCAGGTGACTTCAACTACACGGTGACATTGCTCGCCTTCTCCCCAGTGCCTCAGGCAGCTGACACGGGTGAGGGTTATGACAACGCACCAGTGTCCTCCGGTCCGTACAAGATCTCCGAGTACACCAAGGGACAGAAGATGGTTCTGGTGCGCAATGAGAACTGGAATCCAGACTCTGACGACTACCGTCCCGCATATCCGGATCAGATCGTTGCTCAGTTTGCCCTCGATCCCTCGGCCATTGACCAGCGCCTGATTGCTGACGCTGGCGACGACCAAACAGCAGTCACCGTTGCAGGGCTCACACCTGAGTCCCTCGCCACTGTGTTCGCTGGAGACGATCCCCGTTTCGCTGAGCGCTCAGTCGATGGTTTCGATCCGTACGTTCGTTACCTCACGATCAACACCACCAAGGTTCCTAACCAGAAGCACCGTCAAGCAATTGCTGTTGCTCTGAACCGCGGTGAGTTGTTGACTATCGCTGGTGGAGATTTCGCAGGCACCATCGGTGACGGCGTGATCAAGCCCAACTTGGCCACCGACTATGCCGAATCCGGCATGTGGGTTGACCTGTTCGGTGAAGAAGTTCCTGATGCAGGTAATCCGGAACTCGCCAAGAAGCTCATTGCTGAGTCCGGCGAAGCAATGCCCGTCATTACCTATGACTACCCGCAGACACCAACCAATGACAAGGCTGCAGCTTCCATTCAGCAGTCATTGGCAGCCGCAGGCATTGAGGTCAAGCTCAACGCTATTGAAGCTGGTCAGTACTACGGCGTGGTTCTGGATCCAGAACAGCAGAACGAGTTGAACTCTGCTGGTTGGGGTCCGGACTGGCAGAACGCTTCCACTGTTATCCCCGAACTATTCGGTGCAACAGGTGGCTTCAACCTTTCACGGGTTGAGGACCCAGCATTCGAAGCTCAGGTGCAGGAAGCACTTGCTAACACTGATCGGGAAGCACAAGCGACTCAGTGGAAGGAACTGAACAAGTACGCCATGGAGCAGGGTTGGGCCGTGCCGACACGTTTCGGCAAGATCCAGTACCTGTGGGGCTCCAAGGTGGGCAACGCCTACCTGTGGGATGCCTACGGCTCACTGCCCTTCGGTGCGCTGTACGTCAAGCAGTAACAGGTTGTTTCGGGTGGGTCCTGCTTCGGCAGGGCCCACCTCCCTGTCACCAGCAGAACTATTTGATTCAGAGGACTTTCAGTGACCGCATATGTGATCCGGCGAGTATTGACCGGCTTAGTGATTTTGATATTACTGAGCATGGTTACCTTCTTGCTGTTTAACGCGCTGCCGGCAGATCCGGCGGCGTTAACGTGCGGAAAGTCCTGTAATCCCCAGGTCATTGAGGCGAACCGGGTTCGCCTTGGTCTAGACCAACCCCTCTACATTCAGTACGTTGAATTTGTAAAAGCCATTTTCTTTGGCCGCACATACGGCAGCGGAACCGCGACGTTCCAGTGCGAGGCGCCCTGTTTGGGATATTCCTTCCGTAAGGGTGAGCAAGTCACGCCACTGATTCTCAAGGCCCTCCCCACCACCATCTGGTTAGCAGTGGGTGCCTTCACCCTGTGGCTGATCCCCGGTGTGCTGCTGGGGGTTTACGCATCCCTGCGGCGCGGTCGGTGGCAAGAGCGTGCAACATTGGGTGCTGCGCTCGTTGGCTACTCATTCCCCTCCTTCTTTATTGGTTTGTTACTGCTGTTCTTTGTGGTGATCCGCTGGCAGTGGCTTCCCTATCCGAGTTACATCTCGCCGTTTGAGAATCCGGTGCAATTCCTGCAGACCATGATTCTCCCGTGGCTGACGTTGGCGCTCGTCTACATGGCTTTTTATATTCGCTTGACTCGCAACCAACTCTTGGAAACATACAGCGAGGATTACATTCGCACTGCTCGCGCTAAAGGTCTCACCGAGCGCGTGGTGATTCGCAAGCACGCGTTGCGCGCTGGCTTAACTCCCATTGTGACAGCCGCTGGCCTCGACCTCGCCGGTTTGCTGGGCGGCGCGATCATTACCGAGAGTATTTTCAGTTTGCCTGGGGTGGGTCGGCTGGCTGTGGACGCGGTCATTGATGCCGATCTCGCGGTGATCACCGCAACGGTCCTATTAGCCGGAACATTCATTATTGTGGCCAATATTGTGGTGGACCTGCTCTATGCAGTGATCGACCCGAGAGTGAGGCTCACATGAGTTTCTTGAGCGTCCAGGACTTGCGGGTTGCTTTTAGTACGGAGGACGGAATTGTCCACGCCGTAGACGGAGTTACCTTTGACGTAGAGCGCGGAAAGACTCTTGCCATTGTTGGTGAGTCCGGATCAGGCAAGAGTGTGACCTCCCAGGCAATCATGGGTTTGCTCACGGGTCGTGGAGTGTCCATTACGGGTGAGATTCACCTGGACGGTCAAGAGCTAGTCGCCGCCTCGAGCGCCGAATTGAGATCACTGCGCGGTAACCGCATGTCCATGATTTTCCAGGACCCCTTTGCTTCTTTGCACCCGTTCTATCGGATTGGTAATCAACTGGCGGAGGCGGTTCTCGCCCACCAGAGTGTGTCCAAGAAGGAAGCCAAGGCGGAAGCGCTGCGGATGCTCACCAAAGTAGGAATCCCCAATCCGGAGCAGCGGATCGAGGATTACCCCCATCAACTTTCCGGCGGTATGCGCCAACGCGTCATGATTGCCATGGCGCTGATCAATGGGCCTGAGTTATTGATTGCTGATGAACCCACTACGGCACTCGACGTCACGGTCCAGGCGCAAATTTTGGAATTATTAGCCGAACTCCAGGCGGAGTTCAACACCGCGATTATTTTGATCACCCACGATCTAGGAATCGTGGCGGACATGGCTGACGACATTGTTGTTATGTACGGCGGTCGAGTTGTCGAGCGCGCGGGACTGCACGACCTCTTCTACACCCCCCAAATGCCCTATACGGTTGGGCTGCTCTCCTCAGTGCCGCGACTGGACTCGATCGGAAATCGACTTCTCTCCATTTGTGGCCAACCACCGTCACTTATCAACCTTCCCCAGGGGTGTGTTTTTCATCCACGGTGCGCTGCACGCAACCCCGAGGTTGAGTTGCGCTGCGCCACCGAACGTCCGGAGTTGCGTGAAGTGAGCGAGGAGCATTTAGTGCGCTGCCACCTCGATACCGATCAACGCACTGCCTTTGCCACCCAGCGCTTAGCGGAGGTGACCGGCGGTGAGTGAAATTCTCCGAGTTGACAATCTGGAAAAGAAGTTCCCCATTACCAAGGGTGTGCTTTTTAAGAAGCAAACCGGGTCGGTGAATGCGGTGAACGGAATTAACCTTCACCTCAATGAGGGGGAGACACTCGGATTAGTGGGTGAATCCGGGTGCGGTAAGTCCACGGCAGGTCGATCAATTTTGCGTTTACTAGATCCCTCGGCCGGCACGATCACTTTTGAAGGCACCGACATCACACGCATGAGTCGCAAGGAACTGGTTCCGCTGCGCAGCCGCATGCAAATGATTTTCCAGGACCCATTTAGCTCGCTCAACCCGCGGCACACGGTGGGCAGCATTATCAGTGCGCCCTATGCGGTTCAAAAAATTAAGCCAGCGGGTGGCGTTAAGCGGGCCGTTCAGGAAACCATGGAGCGGGTCGGGCTCAACCCAGAGCACTACAACCGGTATCCCAATGAATTCTCCGGCGGTCAACGTCAGCGGATTGGAATCGCTCGTGCAGTGACACTGCGACCCAAATTTATTGTCTGCGACGAGCCTGTCTCGGCGCTGGATGTATCCATTCAGGCACAGGTCATTAACCTGCTCCAAGACCTTCAAGACGAATTCGGAATCGCGTACCTATTTGTGGCGCACGATCTCTCCGTTGTTCGACAGATCTCCGATCGGGTAGCCGTGATGTATCTGGGTCACATTGTCGAACAGGCACCGCGCGATTCCCTCTATTCCTCGCCGTATCACCCGTACACCCATGCACTGCTTTCCGCGGTGCCCGTTCCAGATCCGCGACTGGAAGCGCAACGGGAGCGCATTGTGCTGCAGGGCGATCTGCCCTCACCGATCAATTTGCCCAGCGGTTGTGTGTTCAGTACTCGCTGCTGGCTGGCCACAGATAAATGCCGCACCCACGCACCGGCGCTGCAGGATATGGGAGACGGCCACCAGGTGGCCTGTCACTACCCGATCACCGAGTCCCTCGGCAGCGCCCTCATTGTGGGTCCTGATTCTGGATTCGTGGAGCAACCGGACAAGACGGTGCTGCCACCCAGTGAAGTACTGCAGGACATGGAATCTGGTCACGCCATTCGCCCCAAGGGCATTGATTACGCTGGCGGAGAAGAGCCCTACTAGCGCACGTTGCCCAGGTGCTCCTGGAAGAAACGCAGTTCGGTGAGCAACAGATTCTCGGCCACAACTTCCTGCGGTGTCATATGCGTGACGCCAGTGAGCGGAAGGACCGCGTGGTCCTTTCCGGCTTCGAGGAGAGCGCTCGACAATTGCAATGTGTGAGCCGCAAGAACGTTGTCGTCTGACAGACCGTGAATGATCAGAAGTGGGCTGCCTAGGCCAGAGGCTTTATTCAGCAGGGACGCCGCCTCGTATTTGCCGGGGTTGTTCTGGGGCGTGCCGAGATACCGTTCCGAATACGCGGTGTCATAGAGCGCCCAATCGGTCACCGGTGCTCCGGCAATGGCCGCGTGGAAGAAATCCGGTCGGACCAGAACGGCCAGAGCGGCGAGATACCCGCCGAAGGACCATCCGTGAATACCCACGCGGTCAAGGTCAAGGTCAGGGAACCGTTCGCTTAATTCGGTGAGTGCGGCAATCTGGTCCTGGACAATCACCTCAGCAATGTTCGTGTCAATTGAGTACTCGAATTCCGGTCCGCGTGATGGCGTTCCGCGGTTATCGGTAATCACCACGGCGAAACCCTGATTCGCCAGCCACTGGTCCGAGCAGTAGGCGATTCCCGCGTGCAGTACTCGCTGCGCGTGGGGGCCGCCATAGGGTGCGCAAATCACCGGAATCTTGGTGCCAGGGACGTGATTCTCTGGCCAGATAATGGCCGAGCGCAGTGCATGTGGACCCGTGAGTTCCAGGGAAACGCGCGGAGTGATCACCGGTGTCTCCGCATGGGACGCGAACTCGTGCAGTGTGATCTCGGGGTCGCGGATATCGATTAATCGGTAAACCGTCCGCGTTGAGTCCAAGCGGGCACTGGCAACAACAGCGAGCGGGGTATCCACGACCGCACTGTGGACTCCCGGGAACGGAGTGATCTCGGTCGCAGTGTGTACCACAATCTCGGTCGCAGTGTGTACCACAATCTCGGTCGCGGTGGGATCCGTTGAACCCGTGTACACCAGTGGCTCATTCGCCTGCAGGAGTGAGTCGACCTGCAAAGCTTCCGGGCTGATCGGTTCACCGTCCAGGCAGAGGCGGAAGCTGTTTCCGATTGGTCGTATCTCCACCAACTGACCGGAATCGTTCAGGCACGGGACACCGGGGAACACCGTGTACCACGGTAGGTCGGTGCGGAGTGCGAGTTCGCGCACCTGATGTCCGTTCAGCGCGTTGATCTGCACCCGCTGTTGATCGCGCGACATCACGCTGAATGTTGGGGAGCTCCCCGATGTCGTGACGGTGACGAGATACGGGAATGCCTCTCTATCCCACTCCATGTCCTGTTGTTTTCCATTGAGATCAACATGGACCAACCGCACATCCGCATTCGGAGTTCCGGCAAATGGGTAACGGTGCTCGCGTGCCGGTTGCTGTGGGTGGGCGGGGTCGGAAATCCAGGCGATCTCAACAGCTGATTCATCGACACGTTCAATCAACAGACTCTGTGAATCAGGATTCCACCAGTAGCCACGGATTCGTTCCAGTTCCTCTGCGGCGGCAAAGTCGGCCAGACCCCAACTCACCGTGCTCTCACTCGGATCTGGTTCCACCAGTGGTGCGCATTCACCCGTGGCGCAATCAGCCAGGTACACGCCGTTATTGCGTATATAAGCGACACGCGATCCATCAGGACTAATCCGAGGATCCACGCATCCGCCACCTGTGGCAATAGGAACTGGGGCAGAAATAGTGGCGGAAGCATCTGCGGGAATATCTACGACGTAGAGCTCGCCGTTGAGTACAAAGGTGGCCCGGGAAAAATTGTGATCCGCACTAAATGCGGTGATTCCTTCGGTGACTTCACGCATACGCTCGCGGCGCGCTCTTTCCTGTTCTGGGATATCTCCCGTTGCGAGGGTTGCGGAATCCACCAGGCGGCGTTCTATCCACGCAGACGCCTTCTCCTCGGCCGGTTGGGCGCACCATAAATCCCCGGCCGGGCTGCGCCCAGATTCACTGCGAATAAAGATGACAATTTGACGCTGGGCATTGACCTGGAATCCACGGGGCGCGCCGAGGCGGAAACTGCGGGTGAGTGCTTTCTGGCGGGGAAAGGATTCCGTCATGGGCGCATCATGCACCACGGGGGAGTTGAATCCTGCTCAGTACCCTTAGCCGGTGACTACATTGGCCGATCAGGCAGACCATTTAATGACGGCGGATCGACGCATGCTCGTGGTGCACGCCCACCCGGACGACGAAACAATCGGCACCGGCGTCACCATGGCCAAGTATGCGGCCAGTGGAGCGCATGTCACCTTGGTGACCTGCACCCTCGGTGAAGAGGGTGAAGTTCTGGTACCCGAATTAGCGCACCTTGCCGCGGATCAACAGGACGCCTTGGGTACCCACCGCATTACCGAGTTAACCGACGCCATGAACATTTTGGGTGTGACGGACTTCCGATTCCTCGGTGGTCCGGGTAAGTACCGTGACTCGGGAATGATGGGTGTGCCGAGTAATGAACGCGCCGATTCCTTCTGGCGAGCGGACTTACTCGACGCGGCGACCGATCTCTGTGCGGTTATTCGCGAGGTGCGACCTCAGGTGGTGATCACCTATGACGACTTTGGTGGTTACGGTCACCCCGACCATATCCAGGCGCATCGCATAACTCATTACGCCGTTGCGTTGGCGGAAAGTGCTAGCTACCGTCCCGATCTCGGTGCGGCGTGGTCACCGGCCAAGGTGTACTGGACCGCGTTCCCCAAGAGCCGCATGGTGGAGGGAATCGCCAAACTCAAAGAAGCGGGAGACACGAGCGAGTTTGCGCTGATGGATCCAGATGACCTTCCCTTTGTGTGTGACGACTCGTTAATCACCACCGTGATTGAGGGATCAGAGTTCACCGACGCGAAATATCGGGCGCTCGCCGCGCACAAGACGCAGGTCACGGCGGACAGCGGATTCTTTGCATTGTCCAACAATCTCGGATTCGAAATATTCGGCGAGGAACACTTCCGGTTGGCTCGTGGTGTCTCCGGGACACCTGGCGCCGTGGAGACAGATCTTTTCGCGGGTATTGAGTGAATTCCGCACTGGCGAGAATCCTGATTCTCGTGCTCTTCACCGTTTTCGGCGTGATCGTTGGTGCGGTGGGGGCATTTATGCAGTCTCAGCGGGGAGTCATAAACCTCGGCAGCAATTACCTTGTCCTCCCCTGGGGGACAATCCTGATGCTCGTTGTGCTGATTGTGCTCACCCGGCTGGCCACCATCGCAACCCGAACTCGTTGGGGCGCATGGCTTTTCTTTACCGGGTGGTTGGCCACCACGATTCTCTTGGCCGCGGAGTCGCCCTCGGGGGATCTGGCCGTCAGTTCCGGTGGCCGCCAGCTGGTTTACCTCTTTGGTGGGGTCATTGTCAGCGTGGCCGTCGCCACTTTTCCGGTTCGGTTCCGCTCGGGAACCGCGACCGCGGAATCTGCGTCCATTCCCTGATAGGGGTTTGTCCACGATTCGAGAGATTGCACAGGAGGGTATGTCGCTCAAGTGAATACCCGGTGCCAATCTTTACCATGGAGTACCCCACGGGGTAATTTCCCGCAGTCCACAACCATTGGAGTGATGTCGTGACCGAGCATCTGCAGATGCCCGCGCCTTCACGGCGGACCCTGATTATTGCGGCTATTGCCATTGTCGGAGTCTTTGTTTTCCTCCTGGGAATGTTCATTGCGACAAAAGATGGTGTCCGGGCTGGCACCACGGTTGCCGGGATCAACATTGGCGGTTTGAGCGAAACCGAGGCGGTAGCCCTGGTGGAGGCCAAACTCGCCCCCAAAATCAATAAGAAGTACGTGATCACCGCGGGCGACCAGGAATTTGAAGTTCGCCCCGCGGCCGCAGGAATCACCCTGGATGCCCAAGCCACCGTGGAACAAGGCATGCGCCGGGGATTCAATCCGATCACTGTCGTGACTGATCTCGTGGGCACTCGGGAAATTGAGCCCGTCATTGCTGTTGATCAAGACGCACTCGATGACCAAGTGGCTTCTATCGCTCAAGCGGCGGATCTCTTACCGGTTGAGCCACGGCTGTCTGTCACCGCGCGCAAGATAAATGTCACCGCGGGCACCGATGGAATTCAAGTTGATCAACCAGCGCTTGCCGGTCAGTTAGTTGAGGACGTTACCCAGCCGCGTGAGCCGATTACTGCGCCGGTGGAGGTAACGCCACCTCGTGTCTCTCAAGAGACGGCAATCGCGGCAGAGAAGCTCGCCGAAACCGCTGTGTCAGCCCCGGTGGTTGTTAGAGCAGGTGACATTGAGGCAACGATTGAGCCGCAGGTTATTGCGCGTGCGTTGAGTTTCTCCCAACAGGGAAACCAGCTCTCCCCGGAACTGGATGGCGCGATCCTGCATCA
This sequence comes from Candidatus Nanopelagicales bacterium, assembly GCA_021741845.1. Taxonomy (GTDB): domain Bacteria; phylum Actinomycetota; class Actinomycetes; order S36-B12; family S36-B12; genus UBA4592. Next base: position 1,231 of record JAIOWY010000024.1, on the reverse strand, counting down.
GGCCATTGCACCGGCATTGCGCAAAGTGGAAAAGCCCGGCCGCAATGCCACTTTTGTGATCAAAAAAGGTAAGCCCGTGGTGGTGCCTTCCGTGGTCGGCTCAGGTGTCACGGATGCTGATTTGGCCACCTCCGTCCTCGGCGTCTTGGGTGATCCCAATCCGGCACGGACAGTGACCGTGCCCATGGGCATTACCGAGCCCGAGCTGACGACCGCAGATGCACAGGCTTTAGGAATCACTGAAAAAATTTCAAGTTTCACACAGGATTTTGCCTACGCGGCCTACCGGGTAACCAACATTGGTCAGGCGGCCAAGTACGTGAACGGAACGTTATTAATGCCGGGTGAAACATTCTCCATGAATGACACCATCAAGGAACGCACCGAGGCCAACGGCTACACCGTGGGTACCGTGATTGGTCCAGGTGGTGTGTTTGAAGACGCGCTCGGTGGGGGCGTGTCCGCAGCCACCACGGCTGTGTGGACCGCTGCCTTCTTCGCGGGAATGGAAAAAACAGACACGCGTGCACATTCTCTCTATATTTCCCGCTACCAACCGGGGCTTGAAGCAACGGTTGCCTGGGGGATCTTTGACATGAAGTTCACCAACACCTCTCCCAACGCGGTGTTTATCTCCACCAAAATGACTAACACGTCCATGAAAGTGACCTTCTGGGGAACAAAGCAGTACGACGAAATTCGTGCGGAGTTTGGTGAACGAACCAATATTCGTCAGCCGCAGAAAATTGTGAACCGCACAAAGAAGTGCACACCGCAGGCGGGGATTCAAGGGTTTACCATCACCGTTGACCGCGTTTTTATTAAAGATGGTGTGGAAGTGGAACGCGAACCCATGACCACGGTGTACCGTGCCGGACCAGAAATCGTGTGTAAGAAACCGAAGAAGGACAAGGATCCACTTCCCGAGGATTCGGCCGAATTTGATAATTCCGCGGAGCCGTCCCCGGAAGCTTCGGCAAGTCCCAGCCCGAGTCCCAGCAAAAAGCCACGTAAACCCGGGAACAATTCCAATTAGCTAGCACGTCTTTCGCTGAGCAGGCGTGTCACCTAGCGGGACTTGTCAGTGCGTGCTGGTGACTTCTTGACCCTGCGCTGTGTCCTGCACCGTGAACCCGAGTTCAGCGATCTGATCACGAAGTCGATCACTCGCTGCCCAGTCTTTGGCTGCCCGCGCTTGTTCACGCTCGGATAACAGGTCGGCGATTTCCGG
>JAIOWY010000023.1:0-16788 GCA_021741845.1 Candidatus Nanopelagicales bacterium | reverse complement strand
CCCAGCACGATTTTGGAGGATGCGAGATCGAAGTTGCCCTCGACGGGGAATCCACCGACCGCCGGGCTGGCAAAAATACTCCCGTCTTCAGCAACGGTGATATTTGTTGCACCCGAGCCCACCTTGTAGAGCTGAACGTCATCCGCTGTGACGACCGTGTCAATCTCTGTGCCATTCGCATCGGTCCCCTGCACCGGCAGGTTGGCCGTAGCTAGCATGTTGGTGAAGGCCGTGAAAATCGGCAGCACCGCGATGGATCCTTCCACCGCGAACATTTCCGCTAACAGATCCTCTTGGGTGGCAAACTTTTGGCCTGCTTCCAATGTTCCAGTCACGCCCTGGGTCCATGTGGTGGGTGCCTGTTGTGTCAACCAAGTTGTCATGGCCTCAACGGAACCATCAGGTGTCTCCAGTGACATGAGCGCAATGTCAGGAAGCAGGGTGAGGTCAAAGTCAGGATTCTCGTTGGCGATGAGAGGGTCTTCCCACGAGGTCACGGTGCCATTCAGGATTCCGGCCACGGCTTCCGGGGTGAAGACCAGCCCTTCCAGACCAATAACGTTGTATGCAATGGTGACGGGGTAGGCGAAGGCCGGGATCACAATGATTTTGTCATTGGGGCATGACGCTGCTTGAAATTCAGAGATAACTTCTGTGGTCGGAGTGCGCTCTGTCAACCTCACCAGAGCTGCAGTGTCCACCGGAACCTCCGTGGTGGTTTGCTCCGGGCAGACCGAATTCAACGCGAAACCGACCGAATCCATGGCACCGGTGAATTGTCCTGGTGTCGCTACATCAAGATTGCCGGTCCCGCAGGAAATTTGTGCTTCGGCGCGAGCCGCCAGGACGTCGGGTGGCATGGGCGGTGTGCAGGCCACCACCAGCGCGGCCGACAGGCCAACAGATGAGGCGAGGACGATGCCCCGGATCTTTACAGAGTTCCGAAACATCGTCCTCACCTTCATGTGGAGTTACTTGTGATTCTGGGTAAAGCGGGTGCTACTTGATTGCTGCAACGAGCGTCTTGGCCTTGGCCAGCACCTTGCCGCCAACGGGGACGTAGCCCAGTGAGGCTGCGCGAGCAGGGCCGCACTTCTGAATCACGTAGTCCATGAACTGGCGAACACCCAGGCCGTTTGGTCCCCGACCATCAGTGCGAGCCAAACCGTAAGTGAAGATCGCGATGGGGTAGGCGCCCTTAGCCTTCACGTTGTAATCCAACTGAATCAAACCCTGTGAGTTGAAGTTGGTCTGGTTAGCCAGAGCCTTGGCGGCTGACGAGGAGGAAGGTGCAACGAACTCACCGAGTGCGTTTTGAATTCGCGCCGATGGGTATCCCTTGGCGTCGCCGAGGTCAACGTAACCGATGGTGCCTTCCTTAGCCAGAATGTTGGCCATAACACCCTGGTTTCCCTTACCAGCAACGGAGTTTGCCGGTGGCTTGCCTCCGGGGAACGCGGTGGACATGTCGTCCTGCACCTTGGAGAAGATTGTTGGTGCCCATGCGTTCAGGTACTGAAGGAAGTTGTTCGACGTACCCGAGTTGTCGGAGCGGTAAGAGATGGTGATGTTGGTTGCAGGAATGCCCTTAGCAATGCGGGCATTGTCCTTAAGAATTTCGGGGTGGTTCCACTTGGTAATTTGACCACCGAAAATCTTGGCCAGGGTCTTCTGCTTGAGCTGAATGGAGGATCCCAAAGAGCGGCCGGTTGCCTTGTTCTTCAGGTTGATCGGCACGGTTACTGCACCGCCAACGTTGGGAATGTATTCCCAATCGAATGTTGGCTCACCGGAGGAGTACTTCGAGTCGGTCTGGCCGAAAACGAAAGTTCCCTTGGCGAAGTTACCTTTACCGGTACCGGAACCTGTTGAGGTGTAGGTGATGGTGAAGTTGTTCTGTGAGCCATTGAAATCGGCTGCACACTGCTGAAGAAAGACCGAGGGGAAGGAAGCGCCTCCACCGGAGATGGTTTCAGCGGCCTGTGCCGGCACGGCTAGGGCGATACTTGATGCCGCCATTGCGCTACCCGCAATGATCGCGATGGTTCGACGCACGATAGAACTCCTTAGATAGATGAATGCGTACATTCGTGAAACTAGAGTCCGCGAGTGACCGGTTCGGAACAACTTTCTGACCGTGGCATGGCATCTACGTGAACACTGCGTGTACGGGTGAACATGGGGTTAACCGAATCGACCATTCACGTAATCCAACGTGCGCTGATCTTGGGGATTACTAAATATGTCGGTGGTGACTCCCTGCTCAACCACGTGCCCTGGCTCGTTTTCGGCCGCCAGGAAAAAGGCGGTGTAGTCCGAAACCCGGACGGCCTGTTGCATATTGTGCGTCACGATGATGATCGTGACTTCCCGGGAGAGTTCGCGAATGGTTTCTTCGATCTTCAACGTGGATGCGGGGTCAAGTGCTGAGCACGGCTCGTCCATGAGAAGCACGTGGGGTTGCACGGCAAGCGAGCGCGCAATAACCAACCGCTGTTGCTGGCCACCAGATAACTCACCGGCTGCGTGGTCGAGGCGATCCTTGACTTCATTCCACAATCCAGCAGAGGTGAGAGTTTCCTCCACGATTTGGTCGTGGTTATCTCGTTTCATGCCGGACAATTTCAATCCGGAGAGAACGTTTCCGCGAATGGTCATGCTGGGAAACGGATTGGGCTTTTGAAAGACCATGCCGATTTTGAGTCGGATGTGCACGGGATCAACATCCGCGTCGTAAATGTCCTTACCGTCATAGAGCACCGATCCGGCCAATGCTGCACCCGGAATAAGTTCGTGGAGGCGGTTGAGCGTGCGGATAAAGGTGGATTTACCGCAGCCCGAGGGCCCGATCAACGCGGTACATGTCTTCTCGGGGAAATCTATGCTGACACCTTCGAGTACCTTTCTCTTCCCAAACCAGACGCTGACGTCCTCCGTCTTCATGGCAAGGCGGGCGCCTTTCTCAGGAGCTGACAACGCTGTTTCCATTGTTGCTACATCCTCAAACTCAGCTGTTGACATGGCGGTACCTTCCCGTATTACTCATTAGTGTTTACCAACTTTCCCGCGACCCAGTACTCGGGCGAGGGTGAACAGAATTGCCACAAAAATCATGAGAACGAGCGCTGAACCCCACGCCCGAGTCACTGCGTCAGGATAGGGAAGAGCCACGTTGTTGAAGATGTACACAGGAATAGATGCGACGGGCTCACTCAATGGATTCAGCACGGTTCCGTCGTTATTCCCAGCGGTGAGGAGGAGCGGCGCAGTCTCACCAATGACGCGGGCGACTCCCAGGAGAATCGCGGTAATGATTCCCGTTCTCGCAGCCGGCAAAACAACCATCAACACAGTGCGGGCACGGGTGGATCCAAGTGCCAGCGCGCCGGTACGGAGATCATCTGGAATGAGTTTCAACACCTCTTCCGCCGTACGCGCAACAGTAGGAAGCATCAAAATCGCATAGGCCAGACCGCCGGCGAGCGCACTCTGATTGAACGCTCCTGTTGACACCGCGATGGTCAGAATGAAGAGACCAGCGACAACGGAGGGGACACCAGACATGGCTTGAACAAAGAACCGCACGTATGGCACTGCTCGTCCGCGCACCTCAGTGATGTACACAGCCGTGGCGATACCAATGGGCACGGCAATGACCGTTGAAATGGCGAGGATCAGCAAAGTGCCCACCATGGCGTGACCGATTCCGCCGTATTCCAATGGCGTACTCGGGTTGATATAGACGCTGTTCTGGTAGAGGAAATGCGGGCTCAATGCCTGGAAACCTCTAACTATCAGACTCGCAATTACGGAGATGAGAACAACCAAACTGAAAACCGTTGCGCCGATCGCCAACACCACAATGACGGAGTCGCCAACGCTACGAAGTCCGCGATTGAACCATGCGGTTAAGCCTGCGGCGACCAATTGCAGTGGCAGGTAAACAACGACGGCAATGACCGGTCCGGGTATGTCGCTCGTCTGAAAGAGCCAACCGACAATGATCGCCGGAATTACCACGGCCAACGCAACGCTGACCGTAAATTTGGTGGGCTTTTTAGTCCACGGACGGCGGGGTGGTTGGTCCTTGAGGCGTTCCATACTTGCGTCTTCTAGAACGATTGTGCTCATTTCTGCAACTTTCCGGTCCGATTGACAATCAAGTTAGCGATGATGTTGACCACTAGCGTTCCCAGGAAGAGGAAGAAACCTGCGGCGAGTAACAACTGCAATTCGAAGGGTCCGGTGACTTCACCAAACCGTGAGACGATCAGGGTCGCTACGGAGCCGCCACCGGACTCAATGATGTTGTACCAGTTTGTCTCGAACACAATTTTGAGAACGAAGAACACTGCAATCGTTTCACCCAGCGCGCGTCCCAATCCCAGCATGACACCACCGACGATTCCACCGCGACCATAGGGCAGTGCTACGAACCTCAGCATGGTCCACAGTGAACAACCCAATGCTTCAGCCGCATTGATTAAGTCCGGCGGAGTGCGCCCCAGCACCTCCCGGGTGACGGAGGTAATGATGGGAATCATCATGATGGACAGAACGAAGCCAGCTATAAACGGTGTACCGAGAAAGTTTCCCGAGACATTCTGAAAGATGGGAATCCAGCCCAAATATTGATTGAGCAGCGCCTGCCATTCCTCTGCTGTTGGGTTGAGAATGTAGAAAGCCCAGAGACCCAAAATGACCGAAGGAATTGCAGCCATCAAATCGATGAGATTTGTCAGGGTTTTTGCCAACTTTTTCGGAGCCAGAAAGACAATGAAAATGGAGAGTAAAATGGAAGCGGGCACAGCAATAACAAGTCCGATCACGGACAGCAGCACTGAGCCGTACAGCATGCCCCAAATGCCAGCCGTCGGAGGATCCGTATTGATATCCCAATCGGTGGTTGTAATGAACGACAATCCTTGGGTTTGAAAGGCCGGGATGGCTTGGTAACCCAGGAATATCGCGATCCCCGCTAAAACAGCTAGGGAGACGAACGCTGCCCCGGTAATTACTCGGTTGAATATTCGATCTCCACGGTGCGAAGTCGCGGCCGAGTGAAGGTCGCGCATTACATCGGTCTGCGACATGGAGGGAACTCTGTCAGCCGAGGGTTTCCCCTAGGCGCGAAAAACGTGGCTAATCGCCCAATAGTGGGTGAACGGGAGGTGAACTAACTCTCGGAGCGGGTTCGTCGGCCCGGCATGTAGTAGCTCCGAAGGGACACCAATACCGCCACCGCCACGACCAACAACATGATGCTCAAGGCAATGGCGCTGTCGCGATCGGACTCCAGCGCGGTGTACACCGCCAGAGGCATGGTTTGCGTTGATCCCTCGAGGTTGCCCGCGAACGTGATGGTGGCACCAAATTCCCCCACCGCGCGCGCCCAGGCCAGGACGGTACCTGCCACTAAAGCTGGAGCAATGGCTGGCAGTGTGACACTCCGGAAAATTCGTGGGGTGGTTGCACCGTCAACAGCGGCCGCCTCTTCTACCTCTCGGTCCACGGTTCGTAATGCGCTTTCTACCGTAATTACCAAGAAGGGAAGTGCGACAAAGGTCTCCGCGAGGATGACGCCGGCAATGCTAAACGGAAATTGGAATCCGGTGAGGTCATAAATCCATCCGCCCACCACACCTCGACGGCCAAACGCCGACAACAACGCAACGCCACTCACTACCGGGGGGAGCAATAACGGGACAATAACCAGGGCGCGCCAGAAACGAGTCCCGGGTAATACGTCGCGAGCAAGAATCCAAGCCAATGGAACTCCAGTAACAAAAGCAATGCCTGCTGCCGAGACAGAAGCAATCAATGACAGTCTCAGCGCCTCAAGTGCCGTGGGTGAACTCGCGATCGACAGGAAACTCCCCCAGGGAGCGTCGGCAAGTATCGCAACGAGCGGAATCAATAGGAAGGCCAGAGCGATCATTCCGGGAATGATCAAACTCGGTGGCCTCCCCCCGGATATCTGCCGTGTGCTCACCAAGGCTTTGAAAATCCCCACGCGCGAAGGATCGATTGAGCAGAGGTTGAGTAGCGAACATAATCAATAAATGCTGTCGCTGCCTTGCGCTTACTTGAATCAGTCACCAGTGCAATCGGATACGTCGTTGTCACGTTCTTAGAAGCCGGAATCTTGATTGTTGTGACCGCTTTTCCAGCAGACTTCGCATCTGTGGAATACACAATCCCAGCATCTACCTGGTCGGCGATTACCTTGCCTAAAACGGAGCGCACATCCAATTCCTTCGTCACCGGTGTCACCGTCACGTTATTCACTGAGAAGAGACGTTGTGCAGCCAGACCGCAGGGAACTTCAATGGCACAAACGGCCGTCAGCACGTTAGGCGACTGGAGATCACTCAATGCAGCGATCCGTGCTGGATTACCAGCCGGTGTCGCAATCACCATGGAATTTCTGGCAAAGAGCAATGGCGTGGAGGAAACCCAACCATCGCGAATGGCGGCCCACATGGTCGGTTCGGAAGCGGTGGCCAGAACATCCACCGGCGCACCGGCACGCAATTGCTCGACGAGGGCATTTGAACCACCAAAGTTGAACTGGACGGACAACCGGGGATAGCGGGTGCTGAATGCTTGTGCGATTACAGGAAAAACATCAGTCAACGAGGCCGCCGCGGACACGGTGATGGTGGTTGCCGGTAGGGCCGCAATGGCGGGATCCGGCTTGTTACTGACCGCGGCAGCTGGAGTCATTCCGATCCCGACAACAAGCCCGGCCACAAGTCCAGCTGCGAGTCCCCTGAGCCACACGACTATTCGCCCTTTTCAATGACAACGTTGGTGGACTTAATTGATGCCGAAGCCCGCACCCCCGGCACCAACCCCAGGTCCTCGGCAGCTTCGGTGCTCATCAATGAGATGACTCGATGCGGACCGCACTGCAATTCGACCAGCGCCATGACCTTGTCTTTTTCCACCCGCGTCACAATGCCGTCGAATCTATTGCGGGCGGAAACGCGCAAATGGGGAAGTTCTGGTGCGTTCTCCCGCATGAGCGCGGCGACGTCTTCACCTCGAACGGTGCGGGGACCGGGTGCCTCCACCGGGGTGAGGCGACCCTCGTCCAGCCACCGGCGCACGGTGTCATCGCTGACACCCAGGAGCTCGGCCGCCTCAGATATCCGCAAATTCGACATAAATAGTGAGTTTAGACCGAATTTACGTGTTTATCTACCAATTTTTCGCCTCAGCCTGCCAGGGGTATCACGACCCTGGGCTCGGGGCGCCGCGTGGCGATCAAGGAAACCGGCGGTCCGCACCGCTATAAATGGACGAAAGCCCCTCGAAGTATGAGTTCGAGGGGCTTTCGCTTTCGGGTCGCTCGCCTGTCATCCGATTTCTCGGGGCGCCGGCACCAATGTTGTGTGCCGCGCTCGCCGTGAAGTTGCCTTCACAACCGACAGTGTCGTCATGCTTCCCTCGAGTATCTCCCCGCACTGTGCTCCGTCAACATTCCGGAGCCTCCACCCAGACCTTGCGATCTGGACTTCCGATCACTGCGTTTCCTTACCCGACTCGCTCCTTGCGGTGCGATAAGACATGTCTACTCCTGGTTGTCCAGCACCTGCAAGGGGTTTTGGGAAAAACTTAAAAAAGTTCTGACCCTCCAATAACAACTCTGTATTTCTGCAACACCAGTCCCAACGAATTAGTGGATTGCTGTCGGAGTAGGCGGGTTGTCATCCGCCGGCGTGGCGCTTCTGATCCCTAGGGCGGTGGCCACCGGCACCGCCGTTAACCCGTAGGTAAAGACGGTGAGCGCAATAATGATGAACGCCGCGGGCAACAACTTGTCGGCACCTTCAACGTTCGCTGCGACAAGCGCTGCGGCCACACTGGAACTTGTTGCCGCGGCAACAATGCCTCGCGGATCCATCCAACCAATAAACATCCTTTCTTGTTTACTGAGATCAGTGCGGCTCGTGCATAGGGCAGCAACTATCGGGCGCACTAACAGAATCAAAATAAGCGCAACGCCCATCGCAGGAATGGCAAGAGATGCCACCATGGGCGAAGGAACAAGCGCCGCGATCGTGACAAAAAGAACACCGATACCAATAGATGTCACCGTGTTGAAAAATGGTTCAGCGGGCGCCAGTGATGTTCCAAATTTCGTCGCTAAGGGACGTGCAGCAACTCCCATAAGAAGAGCGGTGAGCAATCCGCTTTCCGCCGCAATAACGTTGGCTATCCCCGCCGCAAAGAGAACTGTTCCAATCAGCACCTGGGTTCCGATGAGGGCATTGCCGCGTACCAGTTTGATTCCCGTCACTGCCAGCAGGACACCTATAACTGCCATAACAATGGCAACCGTGAAACTTCCGATCAGCGCCACAATTGCTTCAAGTGGTCGGTCAAAATCACTCACTCGAACGACTTGAAAAATGACAACAGCGAAAATTGCCCCGAGGGGGTCAAGGAGTGTTCCCTCCCACATCAGGATGCCGCGGACCCGTGGGGTGGGACGCGCGAAATTGAGTATTGGTGTGACCACCGTGGGACCGGAGACAATCAAAATCGCTCCGAGGAGAACCGCCAAACTCCACGACAAATCCAAGAGGAAGTGACTCGCGAGAGTGCTTCCAACGAAGGTGATGGCGCCACCAATCCACACCAACCTGCGGACAACGTTCTTATCTGTTCGAGCAAGCGAGATGGAACCGAGCTCTAAGCCGCCTTGAAATAAAATGACCGCGACCATCAGGTTCACCGCCACCGGAAAAGCCGGACCCAATATTTGATCAACGCGGAATTGGGGAGCGATCACACCGAGGAGGAATCCCGCGGGGAGTAGCAAAATGAGCGCGGGAACTTTGAGCCGCGGCGCAAGAACCTGGCAGAGCGTTGCGATACCGAATATCACAGCAGCGGCGAGCATGATCTCGCCTTCGGACAGCTGACTCATGTCATTCCTCACCTCCTTGGCCGGGCTCAGCGCTCCCGGAAACGCTCAGCGCGCCACTGTATCCACTGGTGATCCACATAATGATCCGCGCGCCGCGCGGCCAGGATGGGTTTCCTTCCCCTAATCTGCGGCTACCCCCTAGTGAAGGGGCAGAGGCAAGGAGGCACCGTGAGCGACAAAATTCTGATTCCACGAAGCATGTCGATTCCCATATCCATGTTCGCTTTTTTCCTGATTTTTTCCACCGTTGGTGGGATTGTTGAGTTGCTGTCTGAAGGACCTGACGGCGAAGTTTCCTACGCCCTCTTCGCCGCATCCTCGGCCACTATTGTGTACGGGCTGGCCATCAGTTGGATCGGCACTCGGTTGCCCGGTAAGTGGTGGGGTGAGTCCGTTCTTGTCGCGGTGATCTTTTACCCGATCTGGCTGATCATGAACGCGATTGGCAACAGCCTTGACAGTGAAGCGTGGACTAGCGGTTTGCTCTACGCCGTGATTGCCGGGATCCTCGCGGGAATTATCTTTGAAGTTATTTCGCGCGCACAGGACTAATCCTGACCTTGCTCGTTGTCGGATTCCCGAACTTTGGTGTGCGCTGACGCGCTCTCCACACCGTCAGCCACGCCCTTAACCGTTCCAGTCACACCGTGACCAACAACGTCTGCTGCATCTTCAGCACCGTGCAGCGCGTGCTCGCCGAGTTTCTCGAGCTTGTTTTTCGTGGACTCGTCCATGGTGCCTCCCTATGGCATCTCGTGTTGAGCGCGTTAGCAGTGACCAAACGTAGCCTGCCCTCCATGCCATACTAATGACATGGCTAATAATGAGGACATCAAAGAGCGCATGCGCCAGGCCCTAGAAGCCAAAAACCAGAAGTCTTCGACGAACACTCCGCACGGCAGTGCCCCATCCGAAGGCAAAGTGCATGATCACGCTGATCGTGAGGGTGCCAAGCGGGAGTTCCGACGCAAATCAGGGTGATAGCCCTGCCCGCGTTCTACTCACCGCTCATGCGCGGTGAGTAGTCCCAGGTAATCACGTCAAGATCGGTAATTCGGAGAGCAACCTCTGTAGATACCCGGCGCAGTAGCCACCCTTCCAAGTCTGTGCCCGACTGCCCATAACGCCGGATAAGGCGCTGCAAAACCTCGCCGGCTTCTTCAGGGTCATCGATAATTTCTACAACCCCGCGACCCCGCGCACCTCGATACGGCGGTTGATCGGGCGACACTTCCCAGCCAATTGCCGGGTGCTTGCGCGATCGCTTGGCGACCGCCGAATCCTGTTGCGTGGCACACCACAGTGCGTTGTCACGAAACTCAAACCACAGTGACTGCACTAATGGCCCTCGCTTGCCTGATGTGGCAAGCCGAATAGGTATGACGGTTTCCTGCAGCCAGGCTGCGACTTTCTGGTGATCCCAGGGACCAGATGTGATGGTGAGCGCCATGGCGAGAGCCTGCCAGAGCCCAGGCTGCAGTGCGCACGGCACTATCTAGTTGGCGAGTACCTGAAAGCTGTCGCGCTTGTAGTCGTTGAGAAATCGCATGCAATCCCCACTGATTGCTGGCTCCAAGGGATGGCATTTGATCGCTCCCGATTTCTTGTGATTGAAATAGAAAGCTGCCGCCCACCACTGGTTCATGTCCAGCACCATGGCGCGCTGGACGCCAGCACCCACCAAGGTGTCCGCCAATCCCGTTGCGGAGAGGTATTCGCCAACCACGTAGACCAATGAACCATCAGGCCGCTCCCCCACAGCAGCCCGCCAGGTCATGGAACCTTTGTCTGTGGTGGCACCCCAAATGAGGTTGTCATTTGCCGAGGCCACTTGTGACTGACCCTTGTCCACAATCAGATCTAAGTTTTGTCGAACCGCCATGACCTCTGGTGTCGGGTTGCCGCCTGCGTCAACGTACTCCTTGAAATTCCGCGGCCATTTGCCTACCTGCATGGTTCCGTCACGTAACACGACTGCGGAAGCGCGACCACTGACGAGTGGTTTCACCGTGACTCCGTCGTAGAAATAACCACCGCGGGAATCATTAATTCTGAAACCCCCGTTGAAATTGGCGAGTACATAGGGCCACTGATCTTCTGGTAGCGCGCCATTGAACGGATTCGGGCCACCCGGTTCCTGGTATCCAGGAATAAACATGATCCGCGTCAGTTTGGTATCAATCCACATTGCTGTGGCGTAGTACTTAGTGTGAATGTCGTCAGTACGAACCCGAGTGACATAAATGGCCGGGATCTTGTCCACCTTGCTCGCGACCGGCTGCCATTCACCTTCACTTGGCTCTGGATCAATCACCGGCGACATGATGGGGTCCGGGGGGTTCAAGTGCTCCCTCACCGCAGGTGCCGTCTCACTCGCAGCAACCTCACTCGGACTGGCGTCCGCCGTGGGCTCCACGCCACTTTCCGTGGTTACCGTTGTTACCTCGGCGTCAACGTCATCTGGTTCAGCGGAAGGGAACTGCGCGGATATCTCCGGGTCACCACCCACTTCGGCAACGTTGATGTACGTGAAGTAAATGTCTTCTGCCTGGGCAACCAACCATTCCATGTGGTGGTCCCTCATCCACGTGGCCACAACAACCTGCGGCGGCTCACCATCGGAGCGGACAAAATAACTTCCCACAGAAATGCCTAGAGCCACGACCGCAATGAGAAGCAGCCCCAGGATCGGGTAGAGCACAGGTCGAAAGCGCCTTCTCCCTGTTGCCATGCGCCGCTCCCCCTCGATCAAGTCCATCTCGCTTATTTAAGGATCATATAAATAAAGATCGGGGTAAGCCCAATCGACGGAAACCCAGAGGAACCACGGTGTTTCAGGTAGCGTTCACAGTCCTATGCAGCCACGTGCCGTGATAGTCGCCAACCCCGCCGCAGGTGGTGGGCGGGCTCGGCACCTTGCCAAGCACTCCGTAGACCGGTTGAACGCACTCGGTGTCGACACCACTTTGCACCTTCCCGAGTCACTCCACGACCTGGCGCACGTGTTGAAAGAACTCGGTGAAGGTGAAATGGTTCCAGTCATTGCCTGCGGGGGCGACGGCACCGTCCACCAGGTGCTGCAGACCGCAGCCTCACACAACATGCCGTTGGGGATTATCCCTGCGGGGACGGGCAATGACATTGCTCGATCTCTCGGTATTCCGCCGAAGGCAAAAGAGATTGATTCCGTGTTGAGCAAAATCGCTGGCCTGCTGCACGGCAACAAGTCAACACGCGTGGACGCAAACATCATTAGTCACGACACAGGGTCTACCTGGTCTCTCGGAGTTATCTCTGCTGGATTTGACTCCGCAGTAAATGAACGGGCTAATCACATGACACGCGGACAGGGAACGGTGCGTTATGTGCTTGCCTTATTGGCGGAACTGGTCCCATTTAATCTCCACCATTTCGAGGTCTGCATTGATGGAGAACCTCGTAGTGGTTCTGCACTTCTGATAGCAGTGGGCAATGGGGGTAGTTACGGTGGCGGAATGCGTATCTGTCCGAATGCGAGCATGACGGACGGGCTGCTAGACATTACGTGGGTGGACAGCGCACCACGGCGTACGGTGCTCCGACTCTTTCCACATATTTATTCGGGCCGTCACGTTCACCACGATCTCGTGCACACCTACCGTGCGCCCGAGATTTCTTTCCTGACGCCGGACTCCATGATTTACGCGGATGGGGAGCCGGTAGGCACAACCCCGGTTCGGATTAATGTCCAACCCAGGTCGGTCACTATTCTGTGGGAGACCCCGGTTTAGGAATTACCTGCCTTGATATCACGGGCAAATGCGTCGACATATGGCATTCCCCCCGCCTCTAATAGTGAGTTTTTGATCAGGTCGACAACGTCATTAGGGTGCATGGCGACCACATCAATGGGAAGTGGTGGTGAGAGGTGCACGGCCACTCGCTGTCGACCAAACCGCTTCTCACCGTAGGTTGTGGTGATTGCATGCACGGGGACACCTGGGTTCGCTTCAAGAACCGGGATGAGAATGCGACGGTGCAGTTTATGGAGGGACTTTTTATCCGGTGACCTTGTTCCTTCCGGGTACAGCCCTAACTTGGTGCCGTGGGACAACGTGTTGGACGCCACGTCCAAGGCCCATCTGGTGGACGCTTCATCTCCCCGGCGCAAAGGAATTTGACCCATCAACCGAAAGAAAATGGCACCGCGGTTTTCAAACACCTCGACCTTGGCAAAAGCAGTTACCCGCCACCATTGCTTCATGACAATGGCCACTGGATCCATGGCCGAGACATGGTTGCCCACCAAGATTGCCGGCCCAGCCCCAACATGTGATGCCCCCGTGACGGACACGGACCACCGCAGGTTGAGTAGGCGCATGAAGAAGATTGTGAGCCAGTACGTACGAGCTCGGCCCGGGCGGCCAATCCGAATCTCGGGGTAGATCCCTTTCCCCCGAGCTAACAGATCGCTATAGACGTCACGGCTCGGATTTCCCATGGAGCCATCATGGTGGTTGACCCCACGCACCGCACATCCATGTCCCAACACCCTAGGCTTGCCCGCATGATGCAGGAGCTCGAACCGGACCCGAACGTGGAAACTTCACGTATGGGGGCGGCGACAATTGCTTATCAAGGGGAACCGGGTTCAAATTCCGACGCGGCCTGCCGGGCGGTCTATCCCGGGCTCGAGGCTTTGCCGTGCCCCACATTCGAAGATGTTTTTGCGGCAATGTCCGACGGTCTCGCAGATCTGGCCATGCTTCCCGTGGAAAACTCGATCGCTGGCCGAGTCGCCGATATTCACCACCTGCTTCCGGAGTCCGAGTTGCACATTGTTGGTGAGTACTTCATGCCGATTCATTTCCAATTGATGGCGCTACCTCAGGCGAATATCGAGGACATACGCGTTGTGCGCAGTCATGCTCACGCTTTGGGCCAATGCAGACAATTGATCCGACAACATGGCTGGCGCGCTATCGTCGCGGACGACACCGCTGGTGCCGCTCGTGAGGTTGCCGAGTCAGGCGATCCGACCATTGCCGCCCTGGCACCGACTCTCGCGTCGGAGCTATACGGGCTGCGAATTCTGGCGACCGACGTTGAAGATCAACACAACAACACCACACGCTTTCTCACCCTCGCCCGAAGCGAGAATATTCCCGAACCCGGAGTTGGCCCAGTGATTACAAGTTTTGTTTTCCGGGTGAGGAACGTTCCGGCCGCGTTGTACAAAGCTATGGGCGGCTTTGCCACGAACGGCGTCAATATGACCAAGTTGGAAAGCTACCAATTAGGGGGGAGTTTTTCCGCGACACAGTTTTATGCTGACGTGGAAGGACACCCAGAGGACCGTCCGCTGCGCCTCGCCCTAGAAGAACTCGGGTTTTACACCGATTGGGTGAGAATCGTGGGCACCTACCCCGCGCACCCATTCCGGGACAAACTTGTTGCGCCGTAAAGGCGGCCGAATCACCTGACGATCACCTGCACTTCAGCACGTGTGAGACAGCGCAGCGTGCGGTAGTGCCTGATGCTCAGTGGGGTCAACTGCCTGGATATTGCTGATGAACGCGTCGGTGTCAATCTTGATACCGGCAATCCATGTCCCATTGACGGTCACCTGCTCGGTGAGTTTGTCTGAGTCTGCAGTAAACGGGTCCGCTGACAGCTGGACAAGATCGGCTATTTTGCCGACCTTGATCGAGCCGAGATCGTGATCGCGAAACATTTGTCGTGCCGCATTGATCGTGTGAGCCCGAAACGCGTCGTCCAGACTGACCTGCTGCTCTGGTCCATGAACGTTGCCCGATGCACATCGGCGGGTAGTCATGGCTTGAATATTTTTCAATGGAATGGGAGGACTCACAAATCCGTCGTTGTGGAAGGTGACCAACGCCCCCGAGCGGAACGCATCACCTGCTCGCATCCACTGACTACCAATCTCGGTGGGGAACATTTGCCCGTCAAGGAGATCACCCCAGTAGATGAACTGCGCCGGGAGCATCGAAATGGTGACACCGAGGGATGCAGCGCGATCAAATTGATCACCGCGACAGGCACCCACGTGTTCCACACGCCACCGGTGATCGGTCCCCAGCAGATTGTTGGTGACAAGTGCATGCTCATATGCGTCAAGAACTATGTCCAAGCCAATGTCCCCGTTAACGTGGAATGAGAATTGCCACCCCTGTGTTGCGTGTGCCGCGAGCACCTGATCCAGTTCAGCGCGCGTGTAGTTCATCATGGCTTCACCGCCAGGACCCAGAGGTATTTCTGCACGTTGAACAATCGGTGTATCGAGGTATGGGAATGATGCGGCGATAGTACCGACCCAGGGTGATCCGTCTGCCCACAACTTGATTCCCTGTTTCCATAACATGCTCGGTGCCGGTGAGGTGATCTCGTCGGAGCAATCGGCTTCGATGGACATGTGATACAACCCAATGCGAACAGGGCTGTCTCCGGCAGTGACGCAGGCGGCATATGCCGTGAGCATGTCCGACTTATACGTGTGTTCAGACGTCATGGTGACGCCATTCCGCGACATCTCGGTCAACCAGCGGGCAACGGAGAGCAATGGGTGGGGAATACCCGTTGCAAGGACTTGGGCCAGGGCCATCAATGTTGCCGCCGTTTCGTATGCGCGACCATTTGAAGTTCCGTCCGAGTTACGGCCAAATCGGGAACCGACTGGATCCGCCGGAGGTTTGTGGTCAGTCCATCCGTTGAGTTCAATAACTGCGGTATTGAAATAACCCTCATGCCCAGAGTTGTCCAACACGGCAACGGGACGCGAGGGGAAGAATGCATCAAGATCCGTGTTTGTTAACTCCGGCGCCCCTTGCAGCAGTCGATCCAGTCCGGTGAAAAGGAGTGGTTGACCGGCGGGTGTTGTGGCGTCCAATTGTTTCCAGAGAGCTTGAACATCCGCATACGTTGGGTACCCCAGATAGGGGGCGATCCAATGCGCGGGCTCCTGTGTGGCCATGCCACTTAACGCAGGATGGTTGTGGGGGTCAACAAAGCCTGGCATGACTACATCTGCACCAAGGTCCGTGACGGCGACCCCCGGGGCACTTGCTTGGACGTCTGCCAAGGATCCCACTGCCGTGATCAGTCCCGTTGTCGTGTCGATCGCCATGGCTTCAGCCCGTGGCTGGGCATCTTCCATGGTGATGATGGACGCTGCCTTCACAATCACATTCGCTGTCATAGTGGGCAAGACTACGGTTCCTGTGTCAGCGCACGGTCGACGTAGCCACGCCAGAAAGCCAACTGTCGACGATCAACCTCGCTGCCTGCGCTGGCCCTAACTCCCCCTCAGCGATTTCATCCCAGGCTGCGAACAACAAGCCGATATACGAGGCAACTAACCACCGAGTGGGAAGGTCACTTCTGAGTTGGCCGTGTGCCCGTACTTGGGCAATGTAGATCGCCAAGGGAGTCACCGCATCAATCCAATGGGAATCCAATGCATTTCCCTGTCCGGGCACCAGACGCAGGAACGCCGCCCGCGGACCTAAAGGCATCAATCCACTCGTGACCTCCAACATGACCGCCGCTACATCCCCGAAGTCCTGAGTCGGGACCCGGTCCATCACGCGTCCAATACGTTCGAGGGCATCCACGCCCAGTGCCTCGAGTAAAGCGTCGCGCGTTGGATAGGTATGGAAAATCGTTGTGCGGCTGATCCCGGCCGCGTTGGCGATTGACTGCAATGTCGCGTCGGGTCGCTGTGAGAGCACCTCCGCAGCGGCATCGAGAATCCGGTCCTTTTTGATCACCATGTTCAATAGTTAACAACCATGTTCATTTTGCCCCTACGGTGGGTCCATGACAGCGACTAACTCGCGCGAACCTAACTC
>JAIOWY010000022.1:0-16884 GCA_021741845.1 Candidatus Nanopelagicales bacterium | reverse complement strand
GGATTTATTTGATCCTGTCCAGCACTTGGAACCTATGTATTCATTGGACAACGTATTCAGTGAATCCGAGCTGAGTTCCTGGATGGACCGAGTGTCGGCGGTACTGGGCCGTTTCCCCGACTTGCTCTGCGAATTAAAAATAGACGGATTGGCTGTTGACGCGGTGTATCGGCATGGAGTGCTCGAAACTCTCGCAACTCGCGGTGATGGAACAACAGGTGAAGACGTCACCGCTAATTCCGCACTGATTTCATCGATTCCTCAGCGACTAACTGGTACAAAGTTACCGTCGGATTTGGAAGTCCGCGGTGAAGTTTTTTATCCGTTGGCCGTGTTTGATCGCATCAATGAGGAACAGGCAAAAGCCGGTAAGTCGCTCTTTGCTAATCCTCGCAATGCGGCCGCAGGGGCTTTGAGACAGCGGCTGGATAAACGGGAAAAAGAATGGCTAGTCGCCCAAGGGACAAAGCGGGAGGCGCGCCTTGGAGCTGAGTTGGAAGCCGCTCGACTCCGACTCTCAGGATTGAGATTCACGGTACATGGCATCGGGGAGCACTCAGAAATGTCGGCTCAGACGCAGAGTGAGATTTATGTGCTGCTGCGCGGTTTGGGTTTGCCAACGAGTGATCATTTGAGTGTTGAACGAACAGCAGAAAAAGTTATTCAGTTCATCGAGAGATTCAACGACAACCGCTCCCATGTTGAATTCGACATTGATGGCGTTGTTATCAAAGTGGATTCGCTAGAAGATCAAGTGACATTGGGCTACACCTCACGAGCGCCACGATGGGCAATTGCCTACAAGTACCCTCCGGAAGTTGTGCGCACTCGACTGCTCGCAATAGAAGTGAGTGTTGGTCGCACTGGTCGAGTGACACCGTATGCCGTGATGGAACCTGTTCAAGTTGCTGGAACCACCGTCTCCATGGCCACCTTGCATAACGCCCAGGAAGTTGAGCGTAAGGGGGTACTTATCGGCGACATGATTTTCCTGCGGAAAGCTGGCGAGATTATTCCCGAAGTATTGGGTCCGGTGATCGAGGAGCGCACCGGGGCGGAGACGCCTTTTGTCATGCCCACGCACTGTCCTGAGTGCGGTTCAGTGTTAGCGCCGGAATCCAAGGGCGACAAAGACATCAGATGTCCGAATACACGAACCTGCCCTGCCCAACTTCGCGAGCGGCTTTTCCATGTCGGATCTCGGGGTGGTCTCGATATTGAGGGGCTGGGGGAAAAATCCGCAGGTGCACTCCTGTCGTCTCAGCTGGTGTCCAATGAAGGAGATCTCTTCTCCCTGACCGCAGCGGATCTTGTTCGGAGTGACTTTTTTACCCGTGATCCGCATAAGGGGGAATCCGGTCTACAGCTCAATGAGGCCGGTCATGTGCTGTTAGCGCAGTTGGAGCGCGCGAAATCCCAGCCTCTGTGGAGATTTCTCGTGGCGCTCAGTATTCGGCACGTAGGACCCACGGCGGCCAAGAAGCTGGCCCAGCATTTCGGATCCTTGGACGCCATTGACAACGCGTCACCCGAACAGCTCTCTTCAGTTGACGGCATTGGTGAGCGCATCGCGTCCAGTGTCTACGAGTATTTCCACGAGGACTGGCACCGGGAGATCATCAATAAGTGGCGCGCAGCCGGGATCAACTTCGTGGATCAGACATCTATATCCCCAGGTCTTCTAACGGGTAAAACAATTGTCATTACCGGTTCTATTCCTGGGTATACGCGCGATAGCGCCCAAGAGGCTCTGGCAGAGATGGGTGCCACGATCGCTGGAACTGTCTCGAAGAAAACCGACCTCGTGGTTGCTGGTGAGAAGGCTGGTTCAAAAGCAGAGAAAGCGCGGACACTCGGAGTTCCCGTCACGGATATTCAGGGGTATCAACACCTGATTTCCGGCGACTTCGACGCAGCGCTTGCACGTGGTCGCTAGGTTGGGCAGCGGACGTTCCACCACTGCAAGGTCACTAGTTTTGGTATCAGACTCTGGGAATAGACTCTAGACATGTCCACTCTCGATCGCGAGCAAGTAATGCATCTTGGGCGCCTAGCTCGACTCGAATTGTCCGAGGAGGAAGTTGTTCACTACACCGAACAACTCGACCAGATCCTTGGTGCGATTGCTTCCATTTCTGAGGTTGCGGCAGAGAGTATCCCGCCAACATCGCATCCGATTCCCATGACAAATGTCTTTCGCGACGACATTCCGGTAGCAGGGCTCGATCGCGACGAGGTCGCAGCAGGCGCGCCCGCCTGGGAGGACAATCGTTTCCTCGTGCCGCGAATTCTGGATGACCCAGCATGAGTGACATAAAGCCTTCGGTCATGGATTCAGATCTCACTCGGCAAAGCGCAGCCACATTGGCCTCGGCCATCGCGCGGGGAGAAGTGACGAGCGAGCAGGTGACCGCGGCTCACCTAGACCGGATCGAACAGGTTGATCCGATCATTCACGCTTTTTTACACGTTGATCGAGAGCAGTCACTGGCAAAAGCTCGGGCTGTTGATACAGCGATAGCAGCCGGGGAAATTTCCAGTCCGCTCGCGGGTGTTCCTATTGCTTTGAAGGATCTATTGGCTACCCGGGGAATCCCCACGACCTGCGGGTCCCGGATCCTTGAAGGGTGGAAACCCCCATATAACGCGACCATTGTGGAGAAACTTGAAGCCGCCGGTGTGGTGTCCCTGGGGAAAACGAATATGGATGAATTTGCCATGGGCTCTTCCACCGAGCACAGCGGCTATGGTCCTACGCGCAATCCCTGGGATAAGGAGCGAATTCCGGGAGGTTCCGGAGGTGGGTCAGCCGCCGCTGTGGCTAGTTTTGAAGCTCCCTTAGCCATTGGAACAGATACAGGTGGTTCGATTCGCCAGCCGGCCGCGGTCACCGGAACGGTGGGCGTTAAGCCAACCTATGGCGGAGTTTCGCGGTATGGAATTGTCGCTTTAGCGTCATCTCTTGACCAAGCGGGACCGTGTGCCCGCGACGTTATGGATACCGCTCTATTGCATTCTGTGATTGCCGGTTACGACCCGCGGGATTCCACGTCAATCAACGCGCCGGTGCCTGACGTCATTTCCGCCGCCAAGTCCGCTGACGTCCGCGGCATGAAAATAGGTGTGATCAAACAACTCCAAGGGGAGGGCTTCCAAGTAGGTGTGCTGCAACGCTTCACCCAGGCGTTGGACACGCTTTCTGCTCTCGGCGCTGAAATAGTGGAAATATCGTGCGAGCATTTTCAATATGCGCTGGGCGCCTATTACCTGATTCTGCCTTCGGAAGCGTCTAGCAATCTTGCACGCTTTGACGGAATGCGTTTTGGAATCCGCGAAGGGGATAATGGCCAGAATTCCGTCGAGCAGGTCATGAGTGCCACGAGGGAACGCGGATTCGGAGCAGAAGTAAAACGTCGGATCATGCTAGGAACATATGCATTGTCCAGCGGTTACTACGACGCTTATTACGGACAAGCGCAGAAAATTAGGACGCTGATTACCCGTGACTTTGCACAAGCGTTCGCGTCAGTAGATGTTCTCGTTTCTCCGACAGCACCGACCAGTGCTTTCAAAATTGGTGAGAAGCTTGATAACCCGCTGGCCATGTACCTCAATGACATCGCCACTATTCCGGTGAATCTTGCCGGTAACTGTGCCATGTCGCTTCCGATCGGTTTGGCCCCTGAAGATGGACTGCCGGTGGGCCTGCAAATTATTGCCCCCGCTATGGCCGACGATCGGTTGTATCGGGTTGGCTCAGCACTCGAAGCTGCTTTGGTGGACCAGTGGGGCGGTCTGTTAATTCAGGAGGTGCCGGCACTGTGACAACAACTGATTTTGACCAAGTACTGGTTGAGTTTGACCCGATCATTGGGCTGGAAACGCACATTGAGTTGGGTACCCAGACCAAAATGTTCTGCGGATGCTCGGCTGAATTTGGTGCGGAACCGAATACTCATGTATGCCCCGTGTGCTTAGGTTTGCCCGGCTCAATGCCCGCCGTAAACCGAGCTGCAGTGGAATCAACCATTCGTATGGGTCTCGCGCTGAACTGTTCCATTGCACCGTGGTCGCGCTTTGCCCGCAAGAACTATTTCTATCCCGATATGCCCAAGAATTATCAGATCTCCCAATACGACGAGCCGTTGTGCAGTGATGGATATCTTGACGTCACCGTCATGACTCCTGAGGGCCCCCAGGTGTTTCGGGTTGACATCGAACGGGTGCACATGGAAGAGGACACCGGGAAGTTGACCCACGCTGGTGGTGCCGGTCGCATTCATGGTGCAACTCATTCGCTCGTGGATTACAACCGTGCCGGTGTGCCATTGATTGAAGTTGTGACAAAACCGGTTGTCGGCACCGGTGTATTGGCCCCAGATGTAGCCAAGGCCTATGTTGCGGAATTGCGCGATCTCATGCGTGGCCTGGGCGTTTCTGATGTCCGAATGGAAGAGGGCTCCTTACGCTGCGACGTCAACGTGTCGCTGAGCCGTCCAGGAGAGGAGTGGGGCACTCGCACGGAAACCAAAAATGTCAATTCCTTGCGCTCCGTTGAGCGGGCGGTGAGATCTGAAATGATCCGTCAAGCAGAACGCCTCCGTAAAGGCGAGCGGATCATTCAAGAGACCCGGCATTTCAACGAGGAAACGTCTAGCACTACATCGGGCCGTTCCAAGGAACAGGCGGAGGACTACCGCTATTTTCCCGAGCCAGATCTCATTCCGGTTGCCCCATCCGAGGACTGGATTGCTGAGCTTCGGGCCACGCTTCCTGAGATTCCCTCGGTTCGCCGTGCACGTTTGCAACAGGCGTGGGGGATCAGCGATTTCGATATGGCAAGTGTTGTCAACGCGGGGGCACTAGATCTCATCGAGCAGACGGTCAACTCAGGCGTGGACGAACAGGCAGCCCGTAAATGGTGGATGGGTGAGTTCTCCCGAATTGCTCGCGATCGTGGTTGTGAACTCGAGGAATTAGCCGTGGGGCCCGCTCAAATTAGCGAGGTTGAGTCCCTGATTGCCTCGGGTGAACTGACAGACAAGCTAGCGCGGACGGTGTTTGAAGCAGTAATAGCCGGTGAAGGTACCGTTGCCGGGATTATTTCCGAGAGAGGGCTCAAGGTTGTCAGTGACGACTCATTATTGATTGCAGCCATTGACCAAGCATTGGCGGAACAGCCTGACGTGGCGGAAAAAATTACCGCCGGCAAGATTCAAGCAGCGGGCGCCATTGTGGGTGCAGTTATGAAAGCTACCCAAGGTCAAGCTGATGCAGCAAAAGTACGCGCACTACTCCTCACTCAACTGGGAGTTTCTGAATAATCCGCAGCCCGAGCAGAAAAGGTCACTCATGCCAGATTCGACGCCCGAGAACATGAAGCCCCGCAGTTCCGAAGTGACTGAAGGGTTAGAACGGTCAGCTGCTCGGGGCATGCTGCGTGCGGTGGGCATGACCGACGAGGACTTTCCTAAGCCCCAAATCGGTGTGGCTTCCAGCTGGAATGAGATTACCCCCTGCAATCTTTCACTGGCGCGGCTGGCAATTGCCGCGAAAGAGGGAGTGCATGCGGCCGGTGGTTTCCCCATGCAATTCGGCACTATCTCCGTCTCCGATGGCATCTCCATGGGTCACGAGGGCATGCATTTCTCACTCGTGAGTCGCGAAATTATTGCTGATTCCGTCGAAGCAGTCATGCAGGCGGAGCGGCTTGACGGCATGGTGACATTTGCCGGATGCGATAAATCACTACCCGGCATGCTGATGGCTGCTGCCCGGTTAGATATTGCTTCAGTATTCGTGTACGCGGGATCGATCCTGCCCGGGCATGTGAAACTATCCGACGGCACGGAAAAAGACGTCACAATCATCGATGCCTTTGAGGCGGTCGGCGCATGCGCCCGTGGCCTGATGTCCCGTGAGGACGTTGACACTATTGAGCGCGCCATCTGTCCCGGTGAAGGTGCCTGCGGCGGTATGTATACGGCAAACACCATGGCGAGTGCCGCTGAGGCCATGGGCATGTCACTTCCTGGTTCTGCGGCACCGCCGGCCGTGGATCGCCGACGGGACGGTTTCTCTCGTCGCTCGGGTGAAGCGGTGGTTGAGCTCATTCGACAGGGGATAACAACCCGGGACATCATTACCAAGCAGTCGCTAGAAAATGCCATTGCGGTGGTCATGGCTTTCGGCGGGTCCACCAACGCGGTGCTTCACCTGCTCGCTATCGCCCACGAGGCTAATGTGGATTTAGTCATGGATGACTTCCATCGAATTGGCTCCAAAGTCCCGCTCCTCGCGGATGTGAAGCCATTCGGTCGCTATGTCATGAGCGATGTCGATCGCGTTGGGGGTGTGCCCGTTATTCTCCGAGCGCTGCTCGACGCTGGATTGATCCACGGCGATTGTTTGACCGTGACGGGCAAGACCATGGCGGAGAATCTGGCCTCGATCAACCCTCCTGACCCAGACGGCGACATTCTCTACGCATCGAAGAATGCGATTGCCACCAGCGGCGGAATCACGATTCTGGGTGGCTCGTTGGCGCCGGAGGGTGCGGTTGTTAAGAACGCTGGTGTCCCGGTGGACCGATTTGATGGCACGGCGCGGGTATTTGAACGGGAGCAGTCCGCCATGCAAGCGCTGGAAGAGGGCACAATCAACGCCGGCGATGTCGTGGTGATCCGATATGAAGGCCCCAAGGGTGGACCCGGCATGCGCGAGATGCTCATGATCACAGGTGCCATTAAAGGTGCTGGATTGGGCAAGGACGTGCTCTTGATCACCGATGGCCGCTTCTCCGGGGGTACAACCGGACTCTGCGTGGGGCATGTAGCCCCGGAGGCCGTTGACGGTGGACCCATTGGCTTAGTCGAGGAGGGGGACCGAATTTCCATCGATCTTGGCGCCCGAACCTTGGAGTTACATGTGGAACCAGCGGAGTTGGCGGCTCGCCGAGCCCGCTTCCAGCCACTTCCACCACGCTATGAACGTGGGGTGCTGGCCAAGTACGCCAAGCTGGTGGGCAGTGCGTCCAAGGGCGCTGTCTGCGACTAGGGACCTACCTCCTTGTGACAGATCTGGTCCATGGGGCTATTGTTCTCATGTGGCACACAGGAATTTTGTAGTAGTTATTAGGCGCGTGGGCTAAGCAGCACTCCTACGCGCAGCCCTCCGCAACCCACTCGGGTCGGGGGGTTTTTCATTCGACAGGATGGATAGGACATGACAGAAGAGATCACCGGAGCCCAAAGCCTCGTTCAGTCGATGGAGGCTGCTGGCGTTGATGTGGTTTTCGGCATTCCCGGCGGGGCTATTCTCCCGGTCTACGACCCGATCATGGACTCCACCAAAATTCGTCACATTCTGGTTCGACATGAGCAAGGTGCCGGGCATGCGGCCGAAGGTTATGCATCAGCCACTGGCCGAGTGGGTGTCTGCATGGCAACGAGCGGTCCAGGGGCCACGAACCTCGTCACGCCCATTGCTGATGCCTACATGGATTCCGTGCCCATGGTGGCGATCACGGGACAGGTGCCGAGTGCCGCCATTGGAACTGACGCATTCCAGGAAGCAGATATCCGCGGTATCACCATGCCGATTACGAAACACAATTTTCTCATTACCGACCCGGATCAGATCCCCACAGCCATTGCCCAGGCATTTCATCTGGCGTCGACCGGTCGTCCAGGTCCAGTCCTCGTCGACATTTCCAAAGATGCCTTGCAGGCCAGTACCACGTTCACCTGGCCCGAGGACATAAATTTGCCCGGCTACAACCCGCGTACCCGACCACACTCCAAGCAGATCAGGGAAGCGGCCAAGCTGATTTTGAGTTCGCGGCAACCGGTGCTCTATGTCGGCGGCGGAGTTATCCGGGCAAATGCATCCGCCTCCCTCCGCGCCCTTGCTGACCTCACCGGAATTCCGGTGGTAACAACGCTCATGGCGCGTGGCGCTTTCCCCGATTCCCATCCGCAGCACCTGGGCATGCCCGGCATGCACGGTACCGTCGCGGCGGTCGGTGCGCTACAGAAAGCAGACCTGCTGATCACGCTCGGTGCTCGTTTCGATGATCGTGTGACGGGGAAGCTGTCGTCCTTTGCGCCGAATGCTGCAGTGATTCATGCTGATATTGATCCTGCGGAAATTGGCAAGAATCGTCATGCAGACATCCCGATTGTGGGTGACTTAGCTGAAGTAATTCCCGAACTGATAGCGGCACTCCAGGCGGAACTGGATCAGGGCGCACATGGGGACTATGAAGGTTGGTGGCTGCAGCTCAATCGACTCCGGGACACCTATCCGTTGGGTTACGACCTGCCAACAGATGGAACCCTGTCGCCGCAGTACGTGATTGAGCGTTTGGGGAAAATCTCCGGGCCTGATTCCATTTATGCCGCCGGGGTTGGGCAGCATCAGATGTGGGCAGCCCAATTTATTGGCTACGAATACCCCGGAACATGGTTGAACTCCGGAGGTGCCGGCACCATGGGTTATGCCGTACCGGCTGCCATGGGTGCAAAGGTAGGGCGCCCTGATGCAACGGTCTGGGCGGTAGATGGCGATGGCTGTTTCCAAATGACAAATCAAGAGTTGGCTACCTGCACGATCAATGAGATTCCCATCAAGGTGGCATTGATCAATAACTCCAGCCTCGGCATGGTGCGGCAGTGGCAAACGTTGTTTTATAACGAGCGCTACTCCAATACCGACCTGCACTCACATCGATTCCCCGACTTCGTCAAATTAGCGGAAGCCTATGGGGCTTATGGGCTTCAATGTGATTCACCGGACCAGGTTGATTCTGTCATTGAAAAAGCACTGAGTTTGAATGATGCCCCTGTTGTCATTGATTTTGTTGTTCACCGCGATGCCATGGTGTGGCCCATGGTTGCGGCGGGCACGGGTAATGACGAGATCATGTACGCCCGATCTATTGCGCCTGAGTGGGGGAGTGAGGACTAATGTCACGTCACACATTGTCAGTTCTTGTTGAGGATCAGCCGGGCGTCTTGGCGCGAGTAGCGAGTCTCTTCTCGCGCCGGGGATTCAATATCGAGTCCCTCGCCGTGGGGCCAACAGAGTTATCTGATGTCTCCCGCATGACCATTGTGGTGTCTGTGGAGGACTCCCCATTAGAGCAGGTAACCAAGCAGTTGAATAAATTGATCAATGTGCTCAAGATCGTGGAGTTGGAGCCAGACCAATCGGTGCAGCGAGAGATCATGTTGGTCAAAGTTAAAGCTGATTTGGAGACCCGAAGCCACATCTTGGAGACAGTCCAGTTATTTAGAGCCAAAGTGGTCGACGTGGCACACGATGCCGTCACCATTGAGGCAACGGGTGCGCATGACAAGCTGCTCGCCCTGTTGAAGGTTCTCGAGCCTTTTGGAATCAGGGAACTTGTCCAATCTGGCATGGTTGCCATGGGTCGGGGATCCCGATCCATAAGCGACCGCGCCGTACGTGCCGCAGATAAATCTGCGTAAAGTTCATCCCGACCGACCAATACGAAGGAGACCCGGCGTGGCCGACATGTTTTATGAAGTAGATGCTGACCTTGACCTAATCAAGACACGGAAAGTCGCCATTATGGGTTTCGGCAGCCAAGGGCATGCCCATGCTCTGTCGTTAGCTGACTCCGGTGTCGACGTTCGTGTTGGACTTGTCGAGGGTTCCAAGAGTCGGGCTAAAGCAGAGGCTGCTGGGCTGAGGGTTGTCGATCCGGCTACGGCTGCTGCCGAAGCTGACCTGATCATGATGCTGGTGCCGGACCCCGTTCAAAAGAAGCTCTACGACGAAGCGATTCTGCCCAACCTGGTGGAGGGTGACGCGCTCTTTTTTGCCCATGGCTTCAATATTCGATTCGGATACATCAAGCCACCTGCCTTTGTCGATGTGTGCATGGTGGCACCCAAGGGACCAGGCCACTTGGTGCGTCGGGAGTTTTCGGCGGGACGTGGCGTGCCCGTCTTGATCGCCGTGGAGCAGGACGCCTCGGGCCAGGCCCTCGCTCTGGCGTTGAGCTATGCCGCGGCTATCGGCGGTCTCAAGGCTGGCGGGATCAAGACCACATTTACAGAAGAAACGGAGACGGACCTTTTTGGTGAGCAAGCTGTTCTCTGTGGTGGCGCATCCCAATTGATCATGTACGGATTCGAGACACTGACTGAGGCCGGATACCAGCCGGAGGTGGCGTACTTCGAGTGTCTCCACGAGCTAAAACTGATCGTGGACCTCATGTATGAAGGCGGTATCGCCAAACAGCGATGGAGCGTATCCGATACAGCGGAATTCGGAGATTATGTTTCAGGGCCACGGGTCATTGATGAAAATGTCAAAGCCAATATGAAGGCGGTCCTGGCTGACATTCAAAATGGTTCATTTGCCGAACGTTTCGTTAATGATTACAACAATGGCAGTCCTGAGTTTCTCGAACTCCGCGCTAAGGGCGAGAAACATCCCATTGAGGCTGTGGGTCGAAAACTTCGGTCCATGATGTCATGGGTGTCCGGCAGCGACAACGATTATGTCGAGGGCTCTGCCCAACGATAAGAAGAAGTCTCGGGTGAGTTCACACCTTCGTGACCGGCACCATTTTTTCATTGGGACCGTGTAGTCAATAGACTGAGCCGGTGACCGCACCCAAAGTACTGATTGCCGAGGAACTTTCACCAGCGACAGTTGAGGCCTTGGGCCCCGACTTCGAGATTCTGCATTGTGACGGTGCTAACCGGACAGAGTTGCTCGAAGCTATCGCGACAGTTGATGCGCTGCTGGTTCGTTCTGCCACGAAAGTAGATGCAGAGGCTCTGGCTGCCGCCAAGAATCTTAAGGTCGTGGCTCGGGCCGGTGTTGGCTTGGACAATGTCGACGTTAAGGCGGCAACCCAGGCGGGTGTCATGGTGGTGAATGCGCCGACCTCCAATATTGTGAGTGCGGCTGAGCTCGCGGTGGCGCTCATGCTCGCGAGTGCTCGTAACATTGTTCCCGCTAATGAGGCACTGCACAAAGGTGAATGGAAGCGGAGTAAGTACACGGGTGTTGAAATCGCCGACAAGGTGGTTGGGATTGTCGGCCTTGGCCGGATCGGTGTCTTGGTTGCGCAACGGCTCAGCGCTTTTGGAGTCCAACTTATTGCGTACGATCCTTATGTTCAGCCGGCACGAGCGGCTCAACTTGGGGTTCGCATGGTGAGTCTTGACGATCTTCTGGCGGAGAGTGACTTCATTACAGTGCACTTGCCCAAGACCCCTGAAACCATTGGATTGATTGGCGACCCTGAACTACATAAGACAAAGCCGACGGTTCATATTGTGAACGCGGCTCGTGGTGGAATTATCGATGAAGATGCCCTGTATCGCGCCCTGGTTGACGGACGAGTGGCTGGTGCCGGTATCGACGTGTATGCAAAGGAGCCGTGCACAGACTCCCCACTATTCACGTTGGAAAACGTTGTGGCAACGCCGCACTTGGGTGCATCCACAGATGAAGCCCAAGAAAAGGCGGGAATTTCCGTCGCACGGTCGGTCAGGCTTGCGTTGGCTGGTGAACTCGTGCCAGATGCAGTCAATGTGCAGGGTGGTCAACTCCACCAGGATCTCAAACCCCTTGTTCCACTCGCGGAGAAGTTGGGAGCCATTGCCTGTTCCCTTGCCCCGGCGGCGGTTGTGAGAGTGGACGTTTCAGTTCTCGGTGAAGTAGCCGAACATGATGTCCGGGTGTTGGAACTCAGTGCACTCAAAGGCGTTTTCCAAACTCTGGTTCATGATCCGGTGTCCTTTGTTAATGCGCCCGTGTTAGCGGAAGCACGAGGTGTCGAAGTGGCGTTGACCACTGATCGCACTTCCGATGACCACCGAAATCTTGTTCGAGTGGTGTTGACGCTCACAGATGGGTCAAAAATTGGCGTCGCGGGAACGGTCACCGGCGCCCACCACACATCCAAGGTTGTTGAAGTGGATTCATTTAGTGTTGATGTACCTCTGAGTCAGCACATGGCATTCTTCAGATATCACGATCGACCCGGTGTCGTTGGAATCGTGGGAAACATCCTGGGCACCGACAACGTCAATATCGCGGGCATGCAGGTAAGTCGGGATGCGTCAGGGCATGCCTTGATCGTGCTCACGGTTGATTCGGAGATTACCCAGGAATCCCTCGATCTCATCACCTCGGAGATTCAGGCTCACTCAGGTCGGGCAGTTAACCTCTGACCGATCTATTCACAGCACTAATAATCGCTTTCAGCGAGGCAGTAGTAATGGACGGGTCGATTCCAACGCCCCACAGGACGCGACCCTCGACGGCGCATTCCAAATAGGCAGCAGCGGTGGCATCACCACCGGAGCTCATGGCATGCTCGGCGTAATCCAGCACGCGCACGTCGATTCCATGGTGGTGAAGTGCATCGCAAAACGCGGCTATAGGGCCGTTCCCTGTTCCGTTGAGATCTACCTCAGATCCGGTATCCAGGAGACGAGCGGTTATGGACGTTTCACCGTCGACATCTGAGTCCTGTTTAACACTCACCAAGGAAAAGCGCCCCCATGGAGCAGAGGGATCGGGGAGATACTCCTGGGAGAAGGTTGACCACATTGCCGCGGGTGCGACCTCACCACCCTCGGAGTCGGTAACCCGCTGAATTACCTGGGAAAACTCGATTTGGAGTCGCCGAGGAAGATCAAGGCGGTGTTCGGTGCGCATGATGTAGGCCACGCCGCCTTTGCCCGATTGAGAATTGACTCTAATGACAGCCTCGTACGTGCGACCGACGTCCTGGGGGTCTATCGGCAGGTAGGGAACCTCCCACCGGAAATCGTCAACGGGCACTCCGGCGGCTTCTGCATCGCTATTCATGGCATTCAAGCCCTTATTGATCGCGTCCTGGTGTGAGCCGGAGAAGGCGGTAAAGACCAGATCGCCCCCATATGGATGGCGCTCATGAACAGGAATCTGATTGCAGTATTCGACTGTTCTGCGAACTTCATCGATATTTCTGAAGTCAATTTGTGGGTCAATGCCTTGACTAAAGAGGTTCATGCCCAGGGTAACCAGACAGACGTTTCCGGTACGTTCCCCGTTACCAAAAAGGCACCCTTCAATTCGGTCAGCTCCAGCCAAGTACCCCAATTCCGCGGCAGCAACACCGGTGCCTCGATCATTATGTGGGTGTAGGGACAGGACAATGCTGTCGCGGCGAGCCAAATGTCGGTGCATCCATTCAATAGAGTCGGCATAGACATTGGGTGTGGCCATTTCGACGGTTGCTGGCAGGTTCAAAATCACTTTTCGATCAGGAGTTGGCTGCCAGACATCGGTGACTGCGTTACAGACATCGAGGGCAAACTCCAGCTCGGTCCCGGTATACGACTCTGGTGAATACTCGTAATAGATATCCGTGTCAGGTGTGATCTCTTGAGCGTATTTGAGGCAAAGCTGCGCTCCGTGTACTGCAATATCGCGGATTCCGTCTTTGTCGAGACCGAACACCACCCGACGCTGCAAAGTTGAGGTCGAGTTGTAGAGGTGAACAATCGCAGTTTTCGCACCGACGAGGGACTCAAATGTGCGTTCAATCAAGTGTTCCCGTGACTGGGTGAGTACCTGAATTACTACGTCGTCAGGAATGCGATCCTCTTCAATGATCTGTCGCACGAAATCGAAGTCGGTCTGAGATGCAGATGGGAACCCCACTTCAATTTCTTTGTAACCCATGGAGACGAGCAATTCAAACATGGCTAATTTTCGTGCGGGAGTCATGGGATCAATGAGCGCCTGATTCCCATCTCGCAAATCGACCGCACACCAGCGTGGAGCTTTGTCCATTGTTTTCGCTGGCCACGTGCGATCGGGGAGCTCAATGGGGACGAACGGGCGGTATCGGTGAAATGCCATAGGCGATGGCTGTTGCTGAGTGCGTTCCTGGTAGTTGCTGGTCATGTTTCCTCCGCGGTTGTTAGTCAGTGTTGATAACCGGTGCTTTGTGCTCCCGCGACGAGGATCCGGTGAATTAAGCCTCGGCGCGGCAGTGAAGCAGGAGGCCGGGAAGGGTAGTAATGAGCAATGAGCGCAGCAAAGGTGTTCCTGCCGGCTGGGCGGACGGTACCGCGGGGCTAATGCTCATCACGAGAGGAGCCTAGCACCGCCGCTCAAGCAACCTTCCGTTCGGAGCCCTGTGGGCGAGAGATAATCTGCGCGCATGACGCGTACATATTCCATTGCCCTCATTCCCGGCGACGGCATTGGCACGGAAGTTGTCGATCAAGCTGTGCGCGTGCTGGGAGCAGTTGCCCCGCGAGCGGGCTTTGAATTCACCACGACGGAGTACGACCTCGGCGCTCGTCGATATAACTCCACGGGTGAGCTGTTACCAGAATCAGTTATTGAAGAGTTGCGCACCCACGATGCCATTTTGTTGGGTGCTATTGGCGACCCCTCAGTCCCTCCCGGTGTTCTGGAGCGGGGAGTGCTCCTTCCCTTACGTTTCATTATGGATCACCATGTCAACCTTCGGCCAGTGAAGTTATACCCAGGCGTCACCGGTCCCTTAGCGGGTAAAGATTCACGACACATTGATTTTGTTGTGTGTCGCGAGGGCACTGAAGGACCATATGTCGGTGCCGGCGGTGTGCTTCGAAAAGACACTCCTCAGGAAGTGGCCATTGAGGAAAGCATCAATACAGCGTTCGGGGTTGAACGAATTATTCGCGATGCATTCAACCGGGCTTCAGAGCGGCGCAATCACGTGACACTCGTCCACAAGACGAACGTGTTAACTAACGCGGGAAGCCTGTGGAAGCGGACCTTTGACCGAATCGCCCACGAGTACCCGGGTATTGCAGTCGACTATCAGCATGTCGACGCAGCTGCCATGTTTTTCATTACTAATCCAGAGCGCTTTGATGTTGTGGTCACGGACAACTTGTTCGGTGATATTTTGACTGATATCGGCGCTGCCATTGTCGGCGGTATTGGTTTAGCGGCGAGTGGAAATATTGATCCAAGTCGTAGCAATCCCAGCATGTTCGAACCTGTGCACGGATCCGCTCCAGACATCGCGGGTCAGGACAAGGCAGATCCGACAGCCACCATCATGTCGCTATCAATGCTTCTTGACCATATAGGTGAATCCGAGGCAGCCCGGTGGGTTGAGGAATCCGTCGCGGAAGACTTGGCAGAACGCGGTGATTCCGTTCGGTCTACAACCGACATTGGTACGGCTATCTCAACCCGGGTTGCCGGCTGATTTCCAAAAACCTGTGAAGGAGTACGTTGTGCCCATGTCTCACGCTGACCGTTTGTCCATAGTTGACGCCACCAGTGGTGGTGCGCGTACTAGTGGCGAGCGAATCAACGAGATCCTCGAGAACCCTGGATTTGGAAAGTACTTCACCGACCACATGGTTACTATTGATTGGACAGCCGACAACGGATGGCACAACCCTCAATTGCGCGACTACGGCCCCTTGTCCATGGATCCGGCTACGAATGTCCTGCATTACGGTCAGTCGATTTTCGAGGGACTCAAGGCCTACCGACATAACGATTCCACCATTCAGACCTTCCGACCCTTTGAAAATGCCCAACGATTTGCGCGTTCGGCGCGTCGTCTCGCCATGGCAGAGTTACCGGCTGAACTCTTTGTGTCTAGTTTGGAATCTTTGGTAACAGCCGATCAAGACTGGGTGCCCAGCGGTCGCGAACGGTCGCTCTATCTCCGTCCCTTTATGATTTCAACGGAGATCGGCCTCGGGGTTCGTCCAGCGAATGCCTATCAGTATGTGTTGATCGCCTCGCCCGCTGGCGCCTATTTCGCCGGCGGCATTGCACCGGTGAGTGTCTGGGTCTCCGATGACTACGTTCGGGCGGCGCCAGGGGGCACCGGAGAAGCGAAATGCGGCGGAAATTACGCAGCGTCCTTATTGGCACAGGCTGAGGCGACCGCGCACGGGTGCGATCAGGTTATCTGGCTTGATGCCATTGGCCGAGAGAAGATCGAGGAAATGGGTGGCATGAACCTGTACTTCGTCTACGGCGAAGGTGATTCAGCTCGCGTCATGACACCCCGTTTGACTGGCTCACTGCTTCCGGGCATTACCCGTGATTCCCTGTTGACCGTGGCGAATGACCTAGGAATCGCCGCGAGTGAAGGTGAAATTACTGTCGCCGAACTCCGCGCGGCCTGCGATAGCGGCGAGATTACCGAGGTTTTCGCCTGTGGAACAGCCGCAGTGATTACGCCCGTGGGCACAGTCAAATCACGTGCGGCGGGCGAGTTCACCGTGGGTCACGGAGAAACGGGACCGGTCACCATGGCGCTACGCAATGCCCTCCTAGACATTCAATCCGGAAGCGCCCCAGACCGTCATAATTGGATGCATACGCTCGTCGAATAATGACCGTGGGCTCAGGGGTAACTCAACGTGTGGCAGAATAAACGTGTGGCACAAGGAATCATCATTATCTAGCGCGTCACCATGACGCGCTGCCCTTCGCATTGCGGAGGGTTTTTTTGTGCCCAGTGGAAAGGGGATAGTCACCGTGGCTGCCAATGACGCATTTCACCTCTACGACACCACGCTTCGCGATGGCGCCCAGAGGGAGGGAATCTCCTTCTCGGTCCAGGACAAGGTGGCTGTGGCGCTGCTCCTCGACGAATTTGGCGTCGGGTTCATTGAAGGTGGATGGCCTGGCGCCCTCCCAAAAGACACGGAGTTCTTTGAGTTAGCCCGTGACCTGCCGCTCAGGAACGCCCAACTTGTCGCTTTCGGTGCAACGCGCAAGGCGGGCATCCGGGTAGAGCAGGATCCCCAGGTTCAGGCACTCATTGACTCACAAGCACCCGTAATTACTGTGGTGGCGAAATCGGATATTCGGCAT